>NZ_JAUTWQ010000041.1:0-16354 GCF_046719735.1 Halobacillus rhizosphaerae | reverse complement strand
CGATTCTGTCTTATCAACAACAACTCATTTTGTCTTAAAGAAATACAAACATGATGGGATCATTTTAGAGGATGATGATGACGATGATAAAAGAATGGTGGTCTCCCCATGAGCCCATCCTCGTTTCTATCTAAGCAGGCAGCAGATTTAAAGCCATCGGGCATTCGTCGTTTTTTTGATGTAGCGGCGCAGATGGAAGATGTCATTTCCCTCGGGGTTGGAGAGCCCGACTTCGTTACGCCGTGGAATTTTATCGAACAAAGTGTTCATGCTCTTGAGCAAGGCTATACCTCTTATACAGAGAATGCCGGAATGCTGGAGCTGCGTAAAGAAATCAGTCGGTACCTAAATGAAAATTATCAATTATTTTACGATCCGGATGATCAGGTCATCGTTTCTGTGGGTGCCAGTCAGGCGATTGATCTTGCTCTGCGCTCTATCGTCGATCCGGGAGATGAAGTGATCGTCATAGAACCTGCATTTGTTGCGTATACACCGACAGTTAAACTGGCTGGAGGAACCCCCGTTGCCATTCATACGAAAGCAGAAGATGGATTTAAACTTCAACCAGAACAACTGGAAGAGGCAATTACCCCTCATACCAAAGCGGTCATTCTTTGCAACCCAAATAATCCTACAGGGACCTGTTTAGGGAAAGAAGAGCTTGAGGATCTGGCAGCCGTCATAGAAAAACATGATTTGATTGTTTTGTCTGATGAAATTTACGCAAAGCTGACCTATGATGAAGCTTATACAAGCTTTCCATCCATTGAAGGGATGAAGGAACGGACGATTCTTATCAGCGGCTTCTCCAAAGCATTTGCTATGACGGGGTGGCGTCTTGGGTATGCCACAGGCCCTGTTGACATTATTAAGACCATGGTGAAAATTCATCAGTACACCATGATGTGCGCGCCGACGATGGCCCAGCATGCTGCTCTGGAGGCACTGAAAAACGGCAGCCAAATCGTAGAGGACATGATGGAAAGCTATAAACAGCGAAGGAATTTTATTGTGAGCAGTTTGAACGAAATCGGATTGGATTGCCCAAATCCAGGTGGAGCGTTCTATACATTTCCTTCTATTCAGGCAACTGGACTGACTTCAGCAGAATTTGCTGAAGAACTGCTGCGGGAAGAGCAAGTGGCTGTGGTCCCTGGAGATGTATTCGGGTCTAATGGTGAAGGTTATATCCGCTGCTCTTACGCAACATCGATTAAGCAATTAGATGAAGCTATGAACCGGATAAAGAGATTTGTGGAGAATCGAATCTAAAATAAACAGGAAAAGGTGCTTCTCATTCATTTGAGAAGCACCTTTTTAAAAGCTTTCATTGGTTACAATCCGCTGAGCAGCAATTCATCTTGTTCCCGGACTTTGTCATAAGAATCAATGAGCTGATCAGGGGCAATCCTTCTGCCATAGTCCCAGGCATTCTGCTCAATTTCTGACTTTAAAGCAGCAATTTCCTCATCTTCTCCATACATAAGCGTTCGTAAATCGTGTTTATGCTTCTTAAACGTCATATAATAACCAATTTCATGATAAAGGATAATTTTCACAATGTTTTCTTCTGTCTCTTTCACCTTGATTTTGCCCATATATCCGTTAATTTGAAGGTAATTGAAGTTTATCGTATTCGTTGAAACATTATAGCTCATAGGTGCAGGCAGTTTGTTATTGAATTCATAATTGATATCTAATTGGTGCTCTTGCAGTGTGTTTTGAATAATCTTTTCGATATTCCATATGTATAACATGGCTACTCCCCATCCTTTATGGTACGCATTTCATTCAGTATAGTTTAAATTTTGGCATGAATCATTAATAAAATCTAAAATTGGGTAAAAAGAAATGGTTATAAATTGGAAAAGCTTATTCTCAGAGGGATGAAAGCAGTCATTTTGGAAATGATAGACCTAACAAAACCGGCAGGAAAGGCGGGAATACATGGACTGGGAAGTAGCAGATCTGACGGAGGAACAAGAGAAGAGAATTAAGGAAATTGAAAGCGAGTTAGGATATGTTTTGATTGCCTATGACAATGGCAGCCATGGATTTAAGACTTCGGATGAAAAAGTGGACTATTATTCCATGTTACACCAAACGATTGACCAATGATTATGCTGCTCCAGGTGATTGGATAAAATCTCTAGGAACCGCACAGTTTAATGACGAGGAGGTGCTAACCGTTGACAAAGTATAATGATCCTCGTCACAAGCTGGAGAATGATACTTTTGCTGCTTCAGGTACTAATATTGATGCAGTAAAAAGGCAAAATGAGCGCTCAGGAATGTCTTATAATGAAGTTAAAGAATTATTAGCTAAGACAACAGGCGGACATGGAACGAGCATTTACAGTGACACAAATGTTGAAAAAGTGAGAAAAGATAATCAGAGATCCGAAAGTGAATAGCCTTTCAGGAAGGGGTACTTGTCCTTCTGCGTCACGCAGAAAGGGCAGGTACTTTTATTTTTAGGATAAAGGGTGCTACGATTGAGAGACAACGTAGAATAATTAGATCCTGACATCATCTATCACACTCAAACCCCACTATAAAAAGTCAGAAAAGAAAAGGTGAGCGAATGACAAATGTAAATCATACCCGTACCGCTGGATGGAATCTTGCTAATAGCTATTCGGGACTGCCGGAACTTTTCTTCACTAAGGCAAAGCCAGCCCAAGTGGACGACGCTCAGTTGGTCGTTTTTAATTCACTGTTGGCGGAAACTCTTGGGTTGAAGGGAGAGGAACTCCAAAGCGATGAGGGAATAGACTGGCTTGCGGGAAGTAAAATTCCAGAAGGAGCAGAACCTCTGGCGCAAGCTTATGCAGGCCATCAATTCGGACATTTTACGATGCTTGGAGATGGTCGTGCTGTGCTAATTGGTGAGCAGATCACCCCTCAAGGAAAACGATTGGATATTCAGCTTAAAGGCTCTGGACGTACGCCATTTTCCCGGGGAGGGGATGGACTTGCACCACTAGGTCCCATGCTTCGGGAATATATCATAAGCGAGGCGATGCACGGTCTAGGGATCCCTACTTCAAGAAGCTTAGCAGTGACTGCTACCGGAGAAACGGTGATCCGTGAGAGTGAACAGCCTGGTGGAGTACTTACGCGTGTGGCCTCTAGTCATTTACGCGTAGGAACCTTTCAATACGCAGCAAACTGGGGTTCAAAAGAGGATTTGCAGCTTCTTGCCGACTATGCATTGAATCGTCATTTTCCGGGGAGTGAAAATACGGGCAGCCCCTATTTGTTTTTACTCCGGCAAGTAATCGATCATCAGGCTGAATTGATTGCTCAGTGGCAGCTTGCTGGATTTATTCACGGAGTAATGAATACGGATAACATGACCATCAGTGGAGAAACCATTGATTACGGCCCCTGTGCATTTATGGATATTTATGATCCGAAAACGGTTTTCAGTTCAATTGACGTTCAAGGTCGATATGCCTATGGTCATCAGCCAGGAATCGCTGTTTGGAATTTGGCGCGATTTGCTGAAACTCTATTACCGCTGCTTCATGATGATGAAGATCAGGCTGTTCAGCTCGCAGAGGAGGCCCTTTCAAATTTTGCAGAGGTTTATCACCGGAACTGGGTAGCCGGAATGAGAGCGAAACTGGGAATCTTTATGGAAGAAGAACAAGATGAACCTCTCATTGAAAATCTTCTCGAGATCATGGAAAAGCAAAAAGCAGACTATACAAATACCTTCCGTGCCTTAACACGGGATAGACCTCAAGACACCGGCATGACCGGTACGGTAACATTTGATCAATGGCTTAAGCAGTGGCAGGCAAAATTGGAGCGGCAAGAGGAATCGAAAGAACAATCGCTGCAACTCATGCATACAGCCAATCCAGCCATTATTCCACGAAACCACAGGGTGGAGGAAGCATTAGAAGCTGCAGTGGAAAAGGGGGACTACAGTGTTATGGAGAAGCTGCTTGGAGCTCTGAAAGATCCCTATGCATACACGGCAGAACAGGATGAATTTGCTGAACCGCCTGAACCAACCGAGCAGCCGTATCGTACGTTTTGCGGGACTTGATGTTCGATGACTTAACTAACAAAGATAGGCAGAAACTGGCGGATTCATCTTTGGTTCACTCCATTCTCCTTTGTTTCACCGCAGAGACAAGGGATTACAATGGAAAACATCTAGAAATTCTGCCTTATGCATGATAAAAAAATCCGAACGATGATGGAATCATGTTGTTCCCATTTCATCATCGTTCGGATTTAAAAATGTCTAATACTATTTCAGTCTCATTATTTTGGTTATTTGGAGTAATAATAAAGGAACACGAATAGATCTCTCCCCAATGAGATTTAACCTAATTCATGAATAAATTCTCAGTCACCAAAGTTAATAGATTCAAATCTATTCGATAAATTTCTGCAAATTAACTGATTAATTTCCCAGGAAATAATCATTTTCTTAGAATTTGACTTATAAGCACAGGATTCGAAATTTATATCTGTTCAGGTTTGTAGCTTCTGGGTGTAGGGAAACTTCTTCTTATAATGCAGATATTTTGCAGGATTTTAGAAAATAGAGAAGAATATCTTTAAGGAATGTTCTGAGTAGAAAAATCGAACCGATACATAGGAATATCATGGTTCTCTATTTTTTGAAATGACCAGGAACTTCTCAGTTAAATCAAGGTTGCAGAAGTCTGAAAGGGGTAGAGGATGAGAGAGTTTTTAGGACTATTAAAAGAAGGTAATAAGTCTGCGTTAATGGCTACGGTGATGAATGCCATTATAGCGATTATAAAAACGATTGCATTTTTTATTACTGGTAACGTAGCGATGTTCGCAGAAACCATGCACAGTATTGGCGATACAGCTAACCAGTTTTTTGTATTTATCGGATCCGCTCTGAGTAAAAAATCTCCTACTGAAAAATTTCCCAACGGATTCGCGCGGCTCGTCAATTTAGTGCTGCTCGGAGCGGTACTGATTGTTGGCATTTTGGCGTATGAAACGATAAGAGAAGGGGTCCGCCACATTATTGAACCTTCTGAATCTGATACGTGGTTCTGGTTGAATATTGGTGTCTTAGGGGTTGCGGGAATATTAGAAGGTGTTGTTCTCTTTAAAGCGATGAAGGAAATAACGTCCGATATGGAAGGGGAACAAATTAAAGGATTGAGAGTAATACCTGAAAGCTTTAAAAACATAGGCAATGCTAAACCAGCAACTAAACTGGTGTTTCTAGAGGACTTTGTTGCTACCAGTGGTGCTTTTATCGCAGTATTATCGATTATCATTGCCACTTATACGCCGTTCCATTCTGCTGAAGGATATGCATCTGTTCTTATTGGAATTATGTTGTTTTTTGTGGTTGGAAGAGTATTTCTCGATAACGCAGCAGGCGTTCTTGGTGTGGCTGATAAAGAGATGGAAAAGAGAATTGGTGAGCTTGTGTTTCAGGAAACTCATGTGAAAGACATTCAGGAGCTCATGGTCCTTAAAGAAGGGGACGAACTGCATGTGGAACTTAAGGTGGAGTTTGACCCTGATATGTCGATTGCGAAGGCAGCTGAAGTTCTAGATGATATCGAGAAAAAAGTATTACGGCACAAAGGGGTAACAGACGTCATTATTGAATCAGACAAGGATGATCAAATTCCTCATTGGAAAAATAAAGATGTGAACAAGTAATACATGTTAACGGTGTACTAGGTAAGTAAAGCAGTTTCCAAGAGATTGGAAACTGCTTTTTATGATTCATTCTAAATTTTAGTTACGATTGTTCCATTGTATGGAACAGATCCCCTTGTTTGATTTTTTTCCTTACGTAAGTTGCGGCTTCTACCATATTTCTAAGAGCGGCAGTCGTTTCGTTCATTCCTCTTGTCTTCAGACCGCAGTCTGGATTCACCCAAAACTGACGGTGAGACAAAACGTTAAGGGCACGGATAATATTCTTTTCTATTTCCTCAACGTCTGGAATACGCGGGCTGTGAATATCGTAAACCCCCAGTCCAATTCCCTTTTTATATGCTGATTTCTCAAAATCAGTGATGATTTCTCCATGACTGCGAGCGGCTTCTATGGAAATCACATCGGCATCCAGCTGGTTAATGGCTTCCATTATTTCCCCGAATTCAGAATAACACATATGAGTATGAATTTGAGTTTTCGGCTGTACACAAGAGGTGGCGAGCTTAAAAGCATAGACTGCTTCCTTCAAATATTCCGCCTGTTTCTCCGGTTTTAAAGGCAATCCTTCTCGCAAAGCTGGTTCATCCACTTGGATCATATGGATGCCTTGTTCTTCTAAAAATCTAATTTCTTTTTGAAGGGCTAAAGCAATTTGTTTCGTTACGTTGAAACGGTTAATGTCTTCTCGGATAAAAGACCAATTAAGAATAGTGATCGGGCCCGTCAGCATGCCTTTGACTGGTTTTTCTGTCTGGGATTGAGCATAGGTGATTTCTTTCACTGTCATCGGTTCTGTTAAAGTCACATCCCCATAAATAATGGGAGGTTTCACGCAGCGGGAACCATAAGACTGGACCCAGGCATACTTCGTAAAAGAGAACCCTTCTAGTTTTTCTCCAAAAAATTCGACCATATCGTTGCGTTCAAATTCCCCGTGGACCAGGACGTCCAAACCGATGTCCTCCTGACGCTGAATCCATTCTCTGACGTTTGATTTAATAAATTCCTGGTATTCCTCCTCCTGCCACTCGCCACGGCGCCACTTCAACCGACCTTGTCTTATCTCTCTTGTTTGTGGAAGGCTGCCGATCGTGGTAGCAGGCAGCAGAGGAAGGTTGAAAAAATCTTGCTGAATCTCCTCTCGAGTAGGATAGGGGACCTCGCGTTTTGGTACTAAACTCTTCCAAATCTGCATTTCTTTTTGAACGTCTTGATTGTTTCTGCTTGCAGAACTTAATAATGCTGTCAAAGACCGTTCGTGTTCTCCTATTTTATTCTCAATTTGATCTCTTCCATGATTCAAACCGTCTGTTAATACTTTGGTTTCTTCAAGTTTTTGATCAGCAAAGGATAGAGCATTTTTAAGGAGAGGATCTAATTCCTTTTCTGTATGAATCGTGACAGGAACATGCAGTAAGCTGCAAGAAGGCTGGACGATTAATTGATTGGGCTCGACTTTGGTAAGGATAGTTTCCAGCTGAGTGAAGGTGTCATCTAAATTCGCCTTCCAAATATTTCGTCCATTAATGACTCCAGCAGCCAGGGTTTTATTTTTAGGAAATCCATATTTCTTAATCGCCGCTAGATTTTCTTTATGATCATGTACGAAATCGAGACCAATGCCGTCGAAGGGAAGTGACACGATCTCTTTGTAGCGATCTGCCGATTCGAAATAGGTTTGTAGAAGAATTTTCATACTGGACAATTCATCGTGGATCGTCTGATACAGCTGGCTGACTAGCTTAACTTCCTCTTTATTTCTAATCGCAGCAAGCGCCGGCTCATCTATTTGCACCCATTCTGCACCAGCGCTCTCAAGTTCTTGAAGCACTTGGACATAATGAGGAAGAAGTTTTTTTAAAAGCACAGGAAAATGGTCTTCATCATAGCCTTTGGATAATTTTAATAAGGTTACAGGTCCAAGCAGTACCGGCTTTCCAATGATTCCGAGCTTTTCTTTCGCTTCCAGGAAGTAAGACAACAATCGATTTTCTATAAGCTGAGGTTCTGAGTCCGCTTGAATTTCAGGAACAATGTAATGATAATTGGTGTTGAACCATTTGGTCATTTCGGAAGCGACCGCGTAATCGTTTCCACGGGCAATATCAAAATACGTTTGCAGTGAAGTTTTCTCTTGATGCTGAAAGCGTT
The DNA here is from genome assembly GCF_046719735.1 of Halobacillus rhizosphaerae. Lineage (NCBI taxonomy): Bacteria > Bacillati > Bacillota > Bacilli > Caryophanales > Bacillaceae > Halobacillus > Halobacillus rhizosphaerae. The sequence goes on along the minus strand of NZ_JAUTWQ010000041.1, from coordinate 8,518 downwards.
GAGGGATGAAACCAAACATCACGGCTGTGTCGAGTACATGATCATACAAACTGAAATCTCCTACAGGAATCAAGTCAATTCCTAGATCTTTTTGTTTGTTCAGATACTCAAGTCTTAGTCTCTGCATTTCAATGGAGAAGTCTTCTTCGGAAAGCTTACCTTCCCAGAATTTCTCCAGTGCTTTCTTCCATTCCCTTTTCTCTCCGATTCTTGGATAACCAATGTTTGAGCTTTTTACCATATGGATTCCTCCTCATTTTCCAGACAATAAAAAAATCCCTCTTTTTCTACAAGAGAGATTCTGATGACCGTTATTCTATTCAGTCTCTGAAGACAGACGAATTTTGTTACAGTACCACAACACCTCCCTATACCTCGTAGGATTAAGTGTATAATCAGCAGGCAGGTATCCTGACTCATGATCTTCGCCGCTATGCGTCTTCCCATCTCGATTCTTAGAGATAGTGACCTATTTGCAAAGCTGCTCCCATTTACAGTGGCGGGACCGTGCCGGAGTTTCACCGGACTTCCCTTTTAAGTTGAATAAGCGAAACTTCCCCTTACACAACACCTGGTTGATCTACGATATTCAATTTTCATTTAAAAACGAAAAACCTCTCACGCAGAGAGGTTTAGGTATGCACCTCTCTTATTTTGCAAAGTGTTTACTCTGCTGGAATTAGCACCACCATCAATTTAGTTAATTGATAGGTTGCTGGGCTTCTAAGGGCCAGTCCCTCCACCGCTCTGAATAAGAGAATGTATTCAAATGATTACAAGCATACTAGCATGGTTGATATAAGCTGTCAACGGAAGTTGCGAGATGATCATACAAAAAATGGGAAACTATCAAATTCCCCAAAGACTCTTGAGCACCGTAAAGGAGGAGGTTATCTTGCAGATTTTTACATAGTGCATAAAAGTATCTCTATGAAATTTAACAATATGTATAATGGAAATTATAAAATTAGATGTAAAATATAATTAAGTTACAAAATTTTCTGTAAATTGATAAAGTTCAAAAAATAATGCAGAGGAAGTGAGGGTGCAGGATTTCATTCCAATAAAAAATGAAAGCGCTTTCGATACGTGTGTCGATAATGATGGATCAAAGAGTTTACATAAGGAGGAATTTTAATGTCTGATAAAGTACAAATTGGATTAATTCAAGCTTCTCATGATGTAGATGGTAACGAGCCAGTTGAGGTACACAAGCATGAATCAATTAAGAAACATATTGGACTTGTTAGAGAAGCTGCAGAAAAAGGGGCCCAGATTATTTGTCTTCAGGAAATATTCTATGGTCCTTATTTTTGTTCCGAGCAAAATCCCAAGTGGTACGATGCAGCTGAAGAAATTCCTAATGGCCCGACGACAAAACAATTTCAGGATTTAGCAAAAGAGTTAGGCGTCGTTATTGTGCTGCCCATTTATGAAAAAGAGGGAATTGCGACCTATTATAATACGGCTGCTGTGATCGATGCGGATGGCTCCTATTTAGGTAAATATCGAAAACATCATATTCCTCAAGTAGGCGTAGGTGACAAAGGCTATGGCTTCTGGGAGAAGTTTTACTTTAAGCCTGGGAACTTAGGATTTCCTGTATTTGATACGGCGTTTGCGAAGGTAGGCGTTTATATTTGTTACGATCGCCACTTTCCTGAAGGCGCACGTTTACTAGGATTAAATGGAGCAGAAGTTGTGTTCAATCCTTCAGCAACAGTAGCGGGGCTGTCTGAGTACTTATGGAAATTGGAACAACCAGCGCATGCCGTGGCGAACGGATACTATTTAGGGGCCATTAACCGTGTTGGCTATGAAAAACCTTGGGAAATGGGTGAATTTTACGGACAATCCTACTTAGTTGATCCGCGGGGTGAATTCGTAGCTGTTGCCAGCCGTGACCAGGATGAAGTGATCATTGGTGAAATGAATAAGAAGTTCATTCGTGAGGTTCGTGATACTTGGCAATTCTATCGTGACCGGCGACCGGAAGCGTATGAAGATATGGTCGAACTTCTTAAGTAAGAAGGGATTTGACTTCAGAAGCAAAGGTTTTACATAGAGAAAAAGGGCATATAGAGCTTCTCTATGTAAAACCTTTTTGATATTTAACCTGAAATAGATTTGAAGTTATCTCTATAAGGAGGTTAATGGTATTGACTCAGTTAAAAAGTAAAGGGATTTCATTAGAGAATCTGCGAGAGAATTTCGAGGAAGTTCATCCGGGATTGAATAATGGAGAAGCAATCGAAGAAGCAAATCGATGTTTGTATTGTTATGATGCTCCTTGCATTAAAGCCTGCCCGACCAGTATCGATATTCCAAAGTTTATTAAGAAAATAGCTTCAGGGAATTTAAAGGGATCTGCTACTACGATCATGTCCTCTAATCCAGTAGGCGCGACTTGTGCGCGGGTGTGCCCGACAGAAGAGCTTTGTGAAGGGGCGTGTGTTCTTAACCACGCAACCAAGCCGATTTTAATCGGGGACTTACAGCGGTTTGCCACAGACTGGGCGATAAAAAATGAGCAGCAGCTTTTCAAAGCAGGTGAAAAAAATGGCAAGAAAGTAGCCATTGTGGGGGGAGGTCCTGCGGGGCTTTCAGCTGCGCGGGAACTGGCTCGGCTCGGTTATGCAGTGACCATTTTTGAAGCGGAGGAACAAGCAGGAGGATTAGATACATATGGCATTGTGTCTTTCCGGTTACCACAGACCATTTCCTATTGGGAAGTCGATCAAGTGGAAAAATTGGACGTAGAGATTAGAACCAATACTAGAGTGGGTACGGACGTGACCTATGAGGAATTAAAGGAAAACTATGATTCAATTGTCTTGGCGATTGGAATGGGAAGTGTTCCCATGCTGGGCATAGAAGGGGAAGAGTTAGACGGCGTCCATGATGCGATTGATTTTGTGAAATCCACAAAGTCTGGTCCAATTACTGAGGAATTAATGGGTAAAAAAGTTGTAGTCGTGGGAGCGGGTAATACCGCGATTGATGCGGCTACCTGTTCCGCCCGTAAAGGTGCTTCTAATGTAAAAATTGTATATCGGCGTACTGTCAATGAGATGACCGCGTACGATTTCGAATACGAATTTGCCAAGCAGGACGGGGTGGAATTTAACTGGCTTACCCAGCCCATTGAAATTGTCGGCGATGAGTATGGAAAAGTAAAAGAACTTAAATGTGTGCGAATGGAGTTAGGTAAAGCAGGGGCAGATGGACGCAGAAGACCTGTTCCAGTCGAAGGGTCTGAGTTCGCCTTAGAAGTAGACGCCGTTATAAAAGCAATTGGCCAGACCCGTTATATCGATTTAATTGAAAGTTTTGGTCTTGAACACAATGGCGGCGTAGTGAAGGTGGATCCAGTGTCCCATCAGACCTCAAATCCTCAAGTGTTTGCTGCTGGTGATGTAATATTCGGAAAAGGCCAGGGCGATGCGATGGTTGTAACTGCTGCCCAGCAAGGAAAAGAAGTGGCGATGTCACTCCATAAGCAGTTATCTCCAACTCCTACAACAGCTGTCTAACCAGAACTTAATTTTAAGGAGGCGTATTATATGGCTGATCTAAGTTTAAATCTTGCAGGAATTAAATCTCCTAACCCTTTCTGGCTGGCATCTGCTCCACCAACAAACTCCGGCTATCAGGTGCAGCGTGCGTTTGAAGCAGGCTGGGGCGGAGCGGTTTGGAAAACTCTCGGGGATCCGATCTTAAATGTTTCTTCCCGGTTTGCGGCAGTTAACTATAACGGACAGAGGATTTCAGGGTTTAACAATATTGAATTAATTACGGATCGACCATTGGAAGTGAATTTAAAGGAAATTTATGAAACGAAAAAACGATTTCCCAATCATGCCATTATTGCTTCCCTTATGGTCGAGCCGACTCAGGAGAAATGGCATGAAATAGTAAAGCGTGTTGAGGATGTCGGAGTAGATGGTCTAGAACTTAACTTTGGTTGTCCGCATGGAATGGCCGAGCGTGGAATGGGTGCAGCTTCTGGTCAGGTGCCAGAACTCGTTGAAAAACAGACCGCTTGGGCTAAGGAAGTTGCCCAAACACCAGTGATCGTAAAACTGACCCCAAATATTACGGACATTACTTTCACCGCGGAGGCAGCTGTTAATGGCGGAGCTGATGCAGTAAGTATGATCAATACGATAAACAGTTTAGCAGGTGTAGATTTAGATTCCTGGAATACTGTTCCCAATGTGGCTGGTAAAGGAGCGCATGGAGGGTATTGTGGGCCGGCAGTCAAACCGATTGCGTTAAATATGGTAGCAGAATGTGCCCGCCACCCTAAGATTAACGTACCTATTTCAGGGATGGGAGGCGTCTCCAGCTGGAGAGAAGCCGTAGAATTTATGCTGATGGGAGCAACGGGAGTTCAAGTATGTACAGCTGCCATGCACCATGGCTTTAGTATTGTCGACGATATGATCGATGGATTGAACAACTACTTAGATGAAAAAGGGATCGACTCTGTTATGGATATTGTTGGGAAATCAGTTGAAAGATATTCGGAATGGGGGAACTTGGATTTAAATCATCAAATCGTTGCTCAGATAAATAACGATGTTTGCATTAATTGCAATAAGTGTCATATTGCCTGCGAAGACACTTCTCATCAATGTATTGATATGTTAAAAGATGAGAATGGCCACGATATTTTGAAAGTCAGGGAAGAGGACTGTGTGGGCTGTAATTTATGCTCGCTAGTATGTCCGGTAGATGGAGCTATAGACATGGTGGATTACGCAAATGGCAAACCGCCAATGACCTGGAATGAAAGACAGGCAGCGATTGGTGCAGCTTCTTCATGTGATGTAAATCTCGTTAAATAATTTTATTTAGGAGGATGATAGTATGAAGAAAATTATCAAGAATGGTGTCATTGTTACAGCGGCCGATACTTATAAAGGTGACATTTTAATCGAAAATGAAAAGATCGCTTTGATCGGACAAGATTTAACAGATCCTCAGGCAGAAGTAATTGATGCAGGGGGAAACTATGTTTTTCCAGGTGCTATTGACCCGCATACTCACTTGGAAATGCCGTTTGGAGGAACGGTTAGTAAAGATGATTTTGAAACCGGAACTATCGCAGCCGCGTATGGAGGAACGACTACAGTCATCGACTTTTGTCTAACAAATAAAGGGGAGCCACTGCAAGGTTCGATTGACCAATGGCATGCCAAATCGAAAGACAAGTCTGTGATCGACTATAGTTTCCATCTGATGATTGGAGAAATCACGGATAACGTCTTAGAGGAACTTCCGCATGTGATCGAAGACGAAGGGATTACTTCCTTTAAAGTGTTTATGGCTTATAAGGATGTATTTCAGGCAGATGACGGGACATTATTCCGTACATTAGAAGAAGCGAAGAAGCTTGGTGCATTAGTTATGGTGCATGCCGAAAACGGGGACGTGGTCGACCACCTAGTTAAAAAAGCATTAAAGGCAGGTAACACGGACCCGATCTATCATGCGTTAACCCGTCCTCCAGAAGCAGAAGGGGAAGCTACAGGGCGTGCGGCCCAACTGACAGGACTTGCCGACTCTCAATTATATGTAGTACATGTCTCCTGTTCAGAAGCGGTAGAGAAAATAGCTGAAGCAAGGAAGAAAGGCTATGAAGTCTGGGGAGAAACCTGCCCGCAATATTTAGTTCTGGATCAAAGCTATCTTGAGAAACCGAACTTTGAAGGGGCAAAGTATGTATGGTCGCCGCCTCTACGCGAGAAATGGAATCAGGAGGTATTATGGAATGCTCTGAAAACGGGGCAGCTGCAAACGTTAGGATCGGATCAATGCTCCTTTGACTTCCACGGACAAAAAGATTTAGGAAAGGGAGATTTTACTAAGATTCCTAACGGGGGTCCGATTATCGAAGACCGCGTAAGCTTGCTGTTCTCAGAAGGAGTGAAAAAAGGAAGAATTACATTAAATCAGTTTGTAGAAATTACGTCTACGAGGATCGCAAAATTATTTGGAATTTATCCGCAGAAAGGAACAATCTCTGTAGGAGCGGATGCTGACCTGGTTATTTTTGATCCTAATATAGAACGCACAATTTCCGTAGAAACAAGTCATATGGCAGCTGACTACAATCCGTTTGAAGGAATGGAAGTGACAGGTCAGCCGGTTAGTGTGCTATCAAGAGGCGAATTTGTTATTCGCGATAAAAAATTCGTGGGCGAACTTGGAAAAGGGAATTATTTGAAACGGGCTCGCTATGGAGAGTTGAAAACCTCTGCTGCTCAAGAACTTCCTGTAAATTAATCTGCTGTTCTTACTGATTTGCTATGAAATGTTTAGGCCGGCTGCTTGGCTCCATGTAGGTCAAGCGGCTGGCTATGGTCATTATATTCATTCAGGAGGAGTGCAATGGATAAAAAAAATCAGCACTTAATGTCGCCGGACCTCATGCCTATTCCGCATCACGCTAAAAAGATTAGCACGCTTGGTTTTTCGTTTATGTGGGTGGGAATGGCCGTAGTGTTAGCTGCCTTTGCTATTGGAGGCGCTGGTATTCAATCGATCTCTTTGCCGCTTGTGGTCATAGGAACGTTAGTTGGAACACTCTTAATTGGTCTTGCGATTACATTAACCTCAGACATTGGCATTGAACATGGGATTTCATTTCCTGTTTACATGAGAGCCCCTTTTGGAACAATTGGTACCCACTTTCCTTCGCTCGTAAGGGGACTTGCCGCTTCTATGTGGTTTGGGATTAATACCTATTTTGGATCAACAGCAATGAACGGAATTCTTAACATTTTATTCGGATTTGATAACTGGTTCATTTGTTATCTCATATTTGCCACTATCCAGCTCCTTAATACAGCTTTCGGCATAAAGGCTGTAGAGAAGTTCGCAGATTTAGCGGCCCCCATTATCATCATCATTGGAATCTGGTTGTACTCGACCTTAGCTGACACAGCGGTTCAAAATGGGAAAGATATATGGTCGTGGGTGGAGAGTCCAGCTACTGGCGGAGCAGCCGTGACTGCCTTTGTGATCGTTGTCGTTGGTAACATGGGGTATTGGTCTACGCTTGCTGCTGATATTTCCTCTATATCTCGCTTTATTAAAGCTCCTCAGCATGAAAGGAACTGGTTTAAACGAAATAAAGGTGCATTAGTCGGTAGTTTAATAGCATTGCCTCTTACACAGACGTTTATCGTGGTGCTTGGAGCTGTTTCTTATATTGCTGTTTCGAATTTTGACCCTGTTGTAGCTTTGCAAGAGTCTGCAAGCGGATTAGTTCTTGGCATCTTACTCCTCATGATTGTCTTAGCACAATGGTCAACAAACGTATCTGCGAATATCGTTCCAGCTGCAACCATCTTTTCAAATGTTGGCGGGCCGAAAGTACCGTTCTGGGCTGGTGTATTTATTGCCGGAATTGTTGGAACCGTCATCCAGCCGTGGAGTGTATTTAATTTACTAATTCCTGTCCTTTTAATTGTCGGTGCTATTATTTCTGTTATCGTTGGGATCATTTTTTCAGATTATTACTTAATTAGAAAAAGAAGAATCAACGTCCAGGACTTATACAAAAGAGATGGTCAGTTTGCCTATGACGGAGGGATCAATTGGGCTGGAGTAATTGCTTGGGTGATTGGCAGCCTGCTTGCCTATAAATTCAGTACTTACTCTTTCTTTATAGGATTTGGAGTCGGAGCACTTGCCTATTATGTACTAGCAAAAGGCTGGTATTTTAAAAAGCATGTCCAAGCGGAATTAGAAGATCCAGATGATCAAAAATATTTAGGCATTACCGTCGGCCACGATTGGGAAATTGGTGAAGGATTCCAAGAAGAAAAATTAGGTAAGAAAACAGGGACTGAGGACGTCTCTAAACCATTAAACGTTGAATGATTTTTCAGGAAAAATGAATGGAGGAATCAAATGTCATCCTATAGTGAGTTTGCAGCGGAAAGAGAGAAAATCGATTATTTGCTGGAACAAGGATATGTGATTAAAGGAGTGACAGAAAATTTAAGTGGTGCATTTCTCGAGTTTGTCTATGAGGGAAACGATCCTGCAAAAGAAAAGAAGGAAAGGTTACACATTCTTCATCCAGATACTAGAAAATATTTCTCAACGATTTTGATTCAGCAGCAGAAAAGGCAGGAAGTACTTTAGCTGTTACATGGCTGGATAATCGAATATAACTATTAACTAGAGAGTTGGTACATTCCAACTCTCTTTTCTATGAAAAGAAAACCTATACGCGGCCGTTCCTTCGCGATTTTGAATATAAATTTGCTTTCCAGGAATCAGTATAGGGAATGTTCTCGGTTTCCAACTGTAATATCTTTAAATCCCGGGCGATTAACTTGAATCTGAGTTCTTAAGTGTCGTGCAGAATTCCGGGAGAGTCAACTTCGAAATAATAAAGGTCCGTTACCTGATTAAGAGTAAGGGGGGCGGGGAAACGATTCGTCTTGTTCCGTCGCCCAGACTCTCGAGACATAAGCCGCTCATCAACGGAAGGGAAAAT
>NZ_JAUTWQ010000040.1:0-12105 GCF_046719735.1 Halobacillus rhizosphaerae | reverse complement strand
TTGGATAAGTGTCCAACAATCGGGGGTCAGTGTAGGCTTTGCCCGAGGAAGCTCACCGTCCGCCCATGGAAAGCGAGTAATTCCCCTGCCCTCCTAAGCACTGTTAAACATAATGGAAATCTTCACTTTCTCGAAACTAACTTGTGGAAGTAGGAGATTTTTATAGAAGAACGATACTGTGACAAATGGTTAAGAGAAGGCAGAAGGATTTTTTGCTAGAAAAAAGAGAGCCCATGTAAAAAGGACTCTCCCGGCATCAGTTCAACGAAGCAAGCGCCGTTTGTTTGCTAATCGGAGCGATCTTCGTCTGCTGATAATAGTGGTGAATAATTTCTTTATAATCCTTACCAGCCTTCGCCATTCCGTTCGCCCCGTATTGACTCATGCCAATTCCGTGACCATATCCCGTTGTTGTGAATATAATATGATCGCCCTTCTGCTGCAAGCTGAAATCACTGGAACGGAGATTAAACTTTTCTCGAATTTCTCTTCCGGTAAATGTCTTGCCGTCGAGTGTCAGTTTATCAACCCGGTTGCTGGATGTTTTCGTGATCTTCGCACTTTGAATCGACGCAGCCGGGGACACCCCAAGAGCCTCATCCAGGGCTGAGGTGGTGACAATCTTTTGATCCTTAAACTTAGGCGAATCTTCATCCCATGGGCTGGCGACACTTTTCAAATAAGGAATCTTATCGGCCCAGTAATCCTCTGCATTCTCGGTATAGCCGTTACTCGTTGAGAAAAAAGCTGCGGTGATCGGCTTGCCATCGTAGGTAATGATTTCCCCCGAAGTTTCCTTAACAGCTTTGTTAATTTTGTTCATATTTTCTTGGTACGCATCTTTCCATTGATCTTTGAGTTCCTGATCGTTCTTGTAGACTTGGTCGGCGGTCGTGTCCGTAACATCTGCCTGTTTGGAAATCGGCTTATCCTGCACCATGTGCTGGGTAATGTACGTACGGGCAGCGAGAGCCTGAGCTTTCAGTGCCTCTAATTCGAAATCGACCGGCATTTCAGAAGCCACAACACGAGCGACATACGTCTCAAGCGGCACTTCTTCTACTTGGTTTGTGCCGCTTCTCAGGACCTTAATTGAAAAGGGTGAAATCTTAGAGGGAAGCTCTTCTTTCTGCTTCACAGCTCCCGTTTCCTGCGCATGTTCTATATTATTTGATCCCGTAAATGGTACTACAATGAGTGTTGGAATCATAAGTATTAGCAGAAAAAGACTGCCGGCTGTGATTATTCCTATCCATCTTTGTCTTAACATTCGCCATCCTCCCGAATCATATAGTAGATCCCTCTACTAAAATGTATCCAGAAAACGGAGTTGATAGAACTAAAAAAGCTTGCCCATTTCAAGAATTTTGAAAGGAGCAAGCTATGAGTAGGAATGTTATAAGGTCGAAACAGATTCACTAGGTTCTAAATCTTCGCTATATACATCTTCTTCTTCTTTAATTCGTTCAATATCGGCACCAAGCTGTGCTAGCTTCTCTGTGAAGTTGACATAGCCACGGTCCAAGTGCTTCAGTTCTGTCACTCGCGTATAGCCGTCAGCAACAAGTCCAGCCAGGATTAATGCTGCTCCAGCGCGCAAGTCTGTTGCGGCCACTTCTGCTCCTTGAAGAGAAGAAGGTCCTTCAACGATCACACTGCGTCCTTCAATTTTAAGGTGCGCATTCATACGTCTGAATTCTTCTACGTGCATGAAACGATTTTCGAAAACCGTTTCCGTAATCACGCTTGTTCCTTGTGCATTTAACATCAAGGCCATCATTTGCGATTGCATATCCGTAGGAAAACCAGGATGCGGCATGGTCTTAATATCCGTTGCCTTCAATAAATCAGGGCCGATCACTCGCAATCCTTCTTCTTCCTCTTCAATGATAACGCCCATCTCTTCCATTTTGGAAACGAGGGGACGCAAATGTTCATGCATAGCTCCTTGAACTAACACGTTACCGCCAGTGATTGCCGCAGCCACCATAAAGGTTCCTGCTTCAATCCGGTCTGGAATAATTGTGTGAGTAGCTCCAGTAAGCTTTTCCACACCTTCAATGCGGATCGTTTCAGTTCCGGCGCCTACGACGTGGCCGCCCATTTTGTTCAAGTAGTTCGCTAAATCCACAATTTCCGGCTCTTTCGCACAGTTCTCAAGGATGGTTTTTCCTTCAGCTAGTGCAGCAGCCATCATCACGTTTTCAGTTGCGCCAACACTTGGAACGTCAAAATAAATCTTCGCTCCCTGCAGGCGTCCGTTTACTTCAGCTTCAATGTATCCATTTCCGACGGTAACTTCTGCACCCATTGCTTCGAAACCTTTCAGATGCTGATCAATTGGGCGTGAGCCAATTGCACATCCGCCAGGCAGGGCAACCTTAGCATGGCCATACCGGGCTAAAAGTGGTCCCAGTACAAGAACAGAAGCACGCATCTTCCTTACATATTCGATCGGAGCTTCTGTCGTCAGATCTCCAGAAGCATCGATGGTTACTGTATTTTGATCCACGTCTACGACGGCATTCATATATCGAATAACTTCATTGATGGTTGATACATCAGCTAAAGCAGGTACTTCGTGCAATACGCTTTTTCCTTCACTTGCAATAATACTTGCTGCGATGACAGGCAGTACGGCATTCTTTGCGCCTTCAGCTTTAACAGTGCCTTTCAGCTGCCTCCCACCACGGACGATGATTTTTTCCAAGGTTCATTCTCCTCCGCGTCCATATTCATTATTATTAATATTCAGCAGTAATAATGGGTGTGCCAATCGTAATGTTTGTCTTACCGCCCAAAGTTCGGGTGGCAAACTGAACATTCATCTTCTTCTCCGCGAGGGGTATGGCATTTCCCCATGTTTCAGTGTAGCCGGATCTGCTCGTCCAGCTGGGTTCGATCACTTCTTCGATGGTAGCTATATTGAATAGTTGTTGGAATTTTTGATAGACTAAAACATCATCTATAATACCACTAGACTTCGCCTTAAGACAAGAGAAAATCCCAACATTTTTTGAGAAAAAACGACTTTTCACATCTTGGACATAATTGTCGATTTTGCTCTTAGTTAATGTCGATGTTCCCGCTCCTGATAAAACATAAACTAATTCAGGTGATTCCTTTGCATTTTTTGGAAGAATCACTATAAACTGTTCGACGAGTTTCTCCGTTTTTTGACCGTCGAGCGTCCATTTATTTGCATTTCTATTCGATTCTTTCTTAATAGAGCCCTCTGGCAAATATGCACGCAATTCGCGCTGCACACTTTTCAAATCGTGGGTAGGTAAAGCTTCTTTCATCGTTATCGTCCAACTGTTTATCTCCAGATGTTCACCCTCAGCAAACGAAACAAATTCATCGAGCTGATGGCTCCATGTTTCCTCTCCTGCCGTTTTCTGCGGATCAACCCCTATACCAACAATAAATAAAGATAATAAACCAATGAGTACGCTTTTCATTTTGAATGCCTCCCCAAGCATTTACTTACTTTCAGTTTGACCTGAGGAGGACCATTTCATACGATACAAATCCTAACAAAATCCGCTATCCTGCCATAACATCAACCGGTCAAGACGGAGAAACCTAGACTGATTTAAGCAGCGAATGACAGCGTTTTCTCAACTGTAATATATTTCTAATTCCGCATAAAGCACAGAATTAAACCTGATTTTTAACAGAACCTTTATACAACATTAAAAAAGAAGCACGAGGCTCTGCGACCAAGCAATCAAATCAAGAAAGAACTGGCTCACCGTTGTTGCAATCGCAATCGTTAAAAAGATCATCAGTACACGCGCTTCAAAGACACGGTTCTTTTTAAAAATGCCTGTAAAGTTTAAGGATTGGAGCACCCTCCAGGTAATGATGATGAAAATGATATGAGACGTCATGCTTAACAACGCATTCTGTGCAAAATATTGATCCATTACGAACACCTCTTTAGTTTAAACCCTTTGTACACGGTGACAGGTTAGACGTATTTTGTCAACGGCGCATGTTTTGTGCGTCTCCCTTTTTAACAGAAGATGACAAAAAGGGATTTCCCGACAACTATTTCCCGGGCAATAGTGACAAATATATTTCGTTCTGACGAAATTTTACAGCAGATGCTGTATTTTCCGGGAAATAATTGCGAAGGGTGGATCGGACACATTTCGCCTTCCTGTCGACTGGGCGCTTTACTCAAGAATTATATGCCGAAATTCTACATTGGAAACCCTTGCTTTGGCAAAAAAAGTGGTAGGTATGGCATTACTTTATTTTCTCGGCTGTCCCTCAGTTAGAGACGGATTCCAGCTATCCATTTGTACCAGATTAGTCAGCCGGAAGCTCAATCGCTCCAGACATCTACTCTTGCGAACTCTCTCCCAGCGAACGCTACTTGGCAGCTAGAGCAGCTCCACATCTGATTCGCTTTATTTGCGGAAATCACTTTATATTTGCGCTCCACCTGATTTATTTGCGGAAAGCAGCTTTTATTTTGCGATAAACCCATTATATTTGCGAAACTAGAGCCATTATCTTTTTAGATTCATCCACAAAAAAACTGCTCTCAAAAATGAAAGCAGCTTAGAAGTTATTCTCGTAAACATCCAAACGATTAATGGCACGTTTGAGGGCCATCTCCGCCCGTTTAAAATCCATCTGGTCTTGTTTGTTTTGAAGGCGTTTCTCTGCGCGTTCTTTCGCCATGCGGGCGCGATCCACATCGATTTCGGAAGGTCGTTCGGCTGATTGAGCCAGTATGGTTACTGTCTTCGTGCGAACTTCTAGAAAACCTCCGCTGACTGCGATTCGATTGGAATCCCCTTCGCCTTTCAAGCGAATAGCGCTGATGGAAAGCGGAGCAACCATTGGAATGTGCCCGGGCAGTATCCCAAGCTCTCCACTTTCTGCTTTACAGCTGACCATCTCATACTCGCCTTCTAAAACCGGGCCATCAGGAGTGACAACACTCACCGTTAGTGTGCTCATATCTTTTCCTCCTTAGGCAGTAAGCTGATCAGCGGGACGTTCTAGAGCGAACGTCCGCTGATTGACTTAAGTGCTTATTGCATTTGCTTTGCTTTCTCAACAACTTCTTCGATGCGTCCCACAAGACGGAAAGCGTCCTCAGGAATATCATCGTATTTGCCGTCAAGAATTTCTTTAAAGCCTTTCACTGTTTCAGCAACGGGTACATAGGAACCTTTTTGGCCTGTAAACTGTTCAGCTACGTGGAAGTTTTGAGATAAGAAGAACTGTACGCGGCGAGCACGGGAAACAGTCAGTTTATCTTCATCGGACAATTCATCCATACCAAGGATGGCGATGATGTCCTGTAATTCTTTGTAACGCTGCAAAGTACGCTGTACTTCACGGGCGATATCGTAGTGCTCGGATCCAACGATTTCCGGGTCAAGGGCACGAGATGTGGAAGCCAGTGGATCCACGGCAGGGTAAATCCCTTGCTCGGATAGTTTACGCTCAAGGTTAGTTGTTGCATCCAAGTGAGCGAAGGTTGTCGCTGGAGCCGGGTCAGTATAGTCATCGGCAGGTACGTAGATCGCCTGGATAGACGTTACAGAACCTTTATCCGTTGAGGTAATACGTTCTTGAAGCTGACCCATTTCCGTTGCCAGTGTCGGCTGGTAACCTACGGCTGATGGCATACGGCCAAGCAGTGCGGATACTTCCAGACCACCCTGGGTGAAACGGAAAATGTTATCGATGAAGAACAATACGTCTTGTCCTTGATCATCACGGAAGTATTCAGCCATCGTTAAGCCAGTCAATGCCACGCGCATACGGGCACCAGGCGGCTCGTTCATCTGACCGAAAACCATCGCTGTTTTAGCGATTACGCCGGAATCTTTCATTTCATAGTAAAGGTCGTTCCCTTCACGTGTACGCTCACCAACACCTGCGAATACGGAAATTCCTCCGTGTTCCTGTGCGATGTTGTTAATAAGCTCCTGGATCAATACGGTTTTCCCTACGCCGGCACCGCCGAACAAACCGATTTTACCACCTTTTACATAAGGGGCAAGCAGGTCAACAACTTTGATTCCTGTTTCCAGGATCTCTGTATCTGTTGCCAAGTTTTCGAATGTTGGTGCACCGCGGTGAATCGGGTCGCGGCGGACGTCATCTGCCAGCGGTTCATCCAAGTCGATATTTTTCCCAAGCACGTTGAATACACGGCCGAGTGTGACTTCACCTACAGGTACCGCAATCGGGCCGCCTGTATCGAGAACTTCTGTACCGCGCATAACGCCTTCTGTGGAAGACATCGCTACCGTACGCACGGCGTTATCCCCTAGGTGCAGGGCTACTTCCAGCGTAAGGTCGACACTGTTTTCGTGTTCGGATACAGCGTCATATTTAACGTGTAATGCGTTGTTTATTTCAGGAAGTTGTCCGTTATCAAAGGTAACGTCGACAACCGGTCCCATAATCTGAGTTACGCGTCCTTTACTCATCGATTTCCCTCCTAACATACTGTTCAAAAATCAAGGAATTACTATTCGAGGGCAGCTGCACCGCCGACGATCTCTGTAATCTCCTGAGTAATCGCGGCTTGACGGGCACGGTTGTATGAAAGTGTCAGATCCCCGATTAGATCATCAGCATTATCTGTAGCACTCTTCATAGCCGTCATACGTGCGGCATGCTCACTGGCTTTGCCATCAAGCAATGCGCCGTAAATCAAGCTTTCTGCGTATTGTGGAAGCAGAACTTCCAAAATTTGGTCTTCATCTGGTTCGTACTCATATGAGCTTGAAGCTGCTTTATTATCACTTAATTCGTTCAGCGGAAGCACTTTCTTCTCGGTAACTTCCTGTGTCATAGCACTAACGAAGTGGTTGTAATAAAGATATAGCTCATCGATTTCTTCATCGATAAACAGCTGAACCGTATCGTGAGCGATGTCTTTGATATCTGCGAAATCCGGCTGATCGGCCAGCGCAGTGATATCCATATCCACCGGCATATTCCTTTTACGGAAAAAGTCACGGCCGATTCTGCCGATTGTAATAATCTTATATTCATCTGCGGACGTGTGGTTGTGGATAATCTGGTTATACACTTTACGCAGAATACTGCTGTTGTAAGCTCCTGCCAGACCACGATCGGAAGTAATGACAAGGTACCCGGTCCGCTTCACGTCACGCGTTTGAAGCATCGGATTCCTGCTAGAGCTTCCTGCCGAAATATTTGTCACAACTTCTTGAATTTTCTCGCTGTATGGAACAAAGTTTTTCGCATTTTGCTCCGCACGATTCAATTTGGAAGCGGACACCATTTCCATGGCTTTCGTAATCTGCTTCGTTTTCTTCGTGGAAGTAATCCGTCCTTTAATATCTCTAAGGGATGCCACGCTGTTTCACCACCCTTTCTAGCTCTTGAGCCGATTATTCAGAAATAACAAATGTTTTCTTGAATTCTTTAACCGCTCCGCTCATTTCTTCTTCTTCAGCCAGTTTACCTGTTTCACGAAGTTTAGCTAGAAGCTCTGAACGATTGTTATCTAACCACGTGTGGAATTCTGACTCAAAACGAGTGATGTCTTCCACTGGGATCTCATCTAAGAAACCTTTTGTTAAGGAGTAAATAATCATAACTTGTTTCTCTACAGCTAGCGGCTGGTGAAGACCTTGTTTCAGGACTTCAACGGTACGTGCCCCGCGGTTCAGTTTCGCCTGGGTGGATTTATCCAAGTCAGAGCCAAACTGTGCGAAGGCTTCCAGTTCACGGTAAGAAGCAAGGTCAAGTCTCAAAGTACCGGCAACCTTCTTCATCGCTTTAATCTGTGCGGAACCCCCTACACGGGAAACCGATAGACCGGCGTTAATCGCTGGACGTACACCTGAGAAGAATAGATCAGACTGTAAGAAGATCTGTCCATCTGTAATCGAAATTACGTTTGTTGGAATATAAGCAGAAATATCTCCTGCTTGTGTTTCAACAAATGGAAGAGCTGTCAGCGATCCTCCACCTTTAGCGTCACTCAATTTAGCGGCACGCTCAAGCAGACGGGAGTGCAAGTAGAATACATCCCCTGGGAAGGCTTCACGGCCCGGCGGACGGCGAAGCAGCAAGGAAAGTTCACGATAAGCAGCTGCCTGCTTGGAAAGGTCATCATACACGACGAGTACGTGCTTGCCGTTGTACATGAATTCCTCACCTAAAGATACGCCTGCATATGGAGCAAGATATAAAAGTGGTGCCGGCTGAGAAGCACTTGCCGTTACAACGATTGTATAATCAAGCGCTCCGCGGCGGCGAAGAGTTTCTACAGTACCGCGTACTGTGGATTCCTTCTGGCCAATCGCAACGTAAATACAAATCATATCCTGATCGTGCTGATTTAAAATCGCATCGATCGCAACAGATGTTTTCCCTGTCTGACGGTCTCCGATGATCAACTCACGCTGACCACGGCCGATCGGCACAAGGGCATCGATTGCTTTAATCCCTGTTTGCAGTGGTTCATCGACCGATTTACGATCCATTACCCCTGGAGCTGGAGATTCGATAGGACGAGTTTTGGTCGTTTCAATCGGTCCCAGTCCATCAACGGGCTGTCCCAATGGATTGACGACACGGCCCAGCATTTCTTCACCTACAGGAATCTGCATGATGCGTCCAGTACGACGAACTTCGTCGCCTTCTTTAATATCAGTGTAAGGTCCAAGGATTACTAGACCTACATTGCTTTCTTCCAAGTTCTGTGCCAATCCCATGACACCATTTGAGAATTCAACGAGCTCTCCGGCCATGACGTTATCAAGACCATGAGCACGTGCGATCCCGTCACCAACTTCAATAACAGTACCTACATCATTGACTTCTATATCGGATTCATAGTTTTCAATTTGCTGCTTAATCAGCGCACTGATTTCTTCAGCTTTGATGCTCATGCCATTTCACCCCTATCATCATTTATTCGATACAAGTTCACGTTCAATGCGGTCAAGTTTACCACTAACAGAACCATCGAAAATACGGTTGCCAATTCTCACCCGCAGTCCTCCGATCAAGGAACGATCTACATAATTCGTTATGTTGAGCGTCTGCTTTCCTACTTTCGGTGCAAACGTCTTAGAGATTCGCTTCTTTTCACCTTCAGAGAGCGCGCGGACGGAATAAACCTTTGCGTCTGCGATCCCCTTCGTCTCGTTCATCAAAGTAAGGAATTGATCTACCATTGCTGATAGAATCTCTTCTCTATGACGATCCAGCAGTAAATTTAACGTGTGGATGACTTCCTTTGAGAACGATTGGAAAGATTCATTGACCAGCTGCTTCTTCTGATCCAGCGTAATTCTTGGATGCTGTAAGAAAGAATAAAGCGCCTGGTTATTACGTAAGACTTCTTGAAGCGTTCGAAGTTCAGATTCAAATTCTTCTAGCTTTGAACGCTCCTGACCTATATGAAAAAGTGCCTGCGCATAACGCTTTGCAATGATTGTTTCACTCATCGCTCTTCGCCTGCTTCGTTAATATATTCAGCAATCAGTTTCTCCTGATCGCGTTCAGACAATTCCTTCTCGATTACTTTGGAGGCGATCATAACGGACATTGTAGCCACCTGATCTTTGAGCTCCTGAACCGCTTTTTCTTTCTCTTGAACAATCTCCTGGCGAGCAGATTTCTTCATGCGCTCTGCTTCGCTTTTCGCTGTTTCAATGATTGTCTTTTCTTGCTGAGCACCCGTTTTACGTGCTTCTTCAATAATATTCTGTGCGTCTTGTCTTGTCTGCTTCAGTTCTTCAGAAGCTTCCCGCTGCATGCGCTGGGCTTCTTCGCGGCTTTTTTCCGCTGTATCTATTTCATTTGAGATATAGTCTTCCCGTTCTTTCATCATGTTCATGAACGGTCCCCATGCGAATTTTCCTAATAACGCCAGTAATACTAGGAAAATGATGAGTTGAACGATCATATCTCCGATGTTAAGTCCTCCTGCTCCTCCTGCTTCGGAACCTAGAACTAAAAATCCAGTTAAAGTTTGCACGTTGCTCACTCCTTTCGACACCATCCAGTCATGGGCTATACATGAGAAAAACTCGGCTTAAAGGTTTAAGTCGAAGTTTTTCATTTAGAATCAATGGGTATAAACAATATGTTCTGTTCTTAAAGGAATGGCGAAGCTTGTCTTGCCTACTTCGCCATCACCATAGACTTCCTTATCTGCCCAATACGATAAATGCAATTACAACACCGATGATTGGAAGTGCCTCTACTAGGGCAACACCAATGAACATAGTGGTTTGAAGAACTCCGCGGAGCTCAGGCTGACGAGCAATTCCTTCTACTGTTCTTCCTACGATTAAACCGTTACCAATACCTGCACCTACTGCTGCAAGACCTACTGCGATTGCCGCTGCAATTAGACCCATGTTAAATTCCTCCTCATATATTTAAAATAATATTTTTTATTAATGGTCAGCACTCACTTTGTGAGACATATACACCATTGTTAACATAGTGAAAATAAACGCCTGGATAAAACCTACGAATGTACTAAATGCCTGCCATGCAAGCAGTGGAATAACTCCACCCATAAATCCTACGACACTGGAGGTTGCTAGTCCTGCAAGCAGTCCGAGCAAAATTTCTCCCGCGTAAATGTTCCCATACAGACGAAGACCAAGCGTCAATGTATTCGAGAACTCTTCAATGATCTTAAAAGGAAGTAAGAATGGAAGCGGGCGGACAAAGTCTTTCCCGTATTCCGAAGGTCCTTTTAATTTTAACCCGTAATAGTGAGTGAGAACCACTACCATAACGGCGAGAGTCAGTGTAATGCCTGGGTCAGATGTTGGAGATTTCCACCATAACGTGCCATGCGGAGCCCAAATTGTTACAACTCCTAACATATTGGCAACGAAGATGTATGTGAAGAGAGTTAATCCTAAAGGCAGGAACATTCTCCCTACTTGCCAGTCCATGTTAGACCCAATAATTCCTTTAATAAAATCGATCAGCCACTCCATGAAGTTCTGAAAACCTCTAGGTCTCCGTTGTAAACCTCTTGTAGCCGCTACACTTATAACGAACACAATTACGGAAGCTACCAGCATCATGAGGACGTTTGCTAAATTAAAGTCCAGCCAGCTGATTCCGAATGCGTCGTTCCACATCGGTGCTTCGTGATTCAATCTGTTCACCTCTCTTCCATCATGCTATTCTGTTGACTTGTTGAACAGGTAATCTATAAAAATGACAAGATAGGCTGTCATTAGGCCCAATACTACAAAAATGATATGGAAATACTCTTCAAATTGAAGGGCAACGACGGCAGCCAGCGCGCCTGTTGCTAAACGCGAAAGTGTGCCTAGTGAAGGCTTTCGCTCTTTTGAATTTGTATGGGTTGCGGAATGTTTACCTAATTTGTGGATTTTTCTTTGCATCGTCCAAAGATTGTAGAAACTTAAGACACTTCCCAATAGAAGGCCGAGGAAAATCGATTTCCAAGGTGTAAAACCCCACCCAAGAACGAATAATGCTAGAAGGTAGAACATCCATTTGCGTTGACGGGACATCATTCGGTTGTAAGATTGCATTGATTGCATATAATTCTCTTCTCCCAAGCTCTCGACTACTAAATGAATGGTTCCAAGGAGGTCCGTTATAAAGGCCGAGGGTCAGTCTTATCTCCAGGTATGTAGATTCAGTGAAATAAAATACTAGTTTATACCATTTCCCCAAAATTATACCAGATAACGGCGCACCTACGTGTGTGACAAGCATTAAAGAGGAGCGACTTTCCATGCGGTAAATCAGGCTCATTTAAGCTTTCAGATGAACTAGAAAAATAAGGGTTTGAACCCAGTAATCATACTGATGAAAACCTTATCATTCTACCCTCTGTAAGAATACAATAGGGGTACCTCTATGTCAATGAGTTTGTGATATAAAATACAAATGCCTGACACCATTCGATCACATTTTTGTCACAATTTCTCTAAACACCTTACATTATGCTTAATATCTTTCTGAATGTAAATGGATAAGGGTCAAACTGTATAAATTGAACTACAAATGTCTGGCTGTCAGATAAGAAAATTACCCCTAATCATCTTAGGACCAACAACTAAGAAAAATACTACTCTGGGC
>NZ_JAUTWQ010000004.1:0-92322 GCF_046719735.1 Halobacillus rhizosphaerae | reverse complement strand
GCAACAATTCGCTTGACTTTCATTCTTACACCCCCATGGTATTTTGAATTTAAGCTTTCTCGTTAATCCTCAAAATTGCCTTATGTAGAATAACTTCCGGATCACAACTCCGGAAACCTTCATAAAATTACAAAAAAGATGCGTAACCTTTCTTAGATTCCATTAATACTAGGAAGTCCCTATAACTAAGTAATCCATCTAATATTAGGTCAATATCCTCTTAAAAAAATACAATTTACTCTTAGAGACGTTATCCAAAATAATTAATACATTCGCCGCGGAACATTCGTTCAAATTTTTTCGGAAATCAAGAAATGAACTTAAACAGAGCTAATATCATCAATCGCAGGAGATCTTCTTTACAGCAAAAAAGGCATGAAGCAAGAAATTAAATTCTTGCTTCATGCTTAGCATTATTAAAGCTTCCAAAGGTCTCCGTACACCTTTTTCTGTTGAATAAGAGAGGATCGCCTTGTCGTTTTCATAAACTCAGCTACTTCATAGATGTTGATCGTCTCTAGAAGACCGCTCTTATTCAGCTGGAGGGCCGAATTTTCCATTACGAAAATCATCAAAAGCCTGCTTAATTTCTTCCATTGAATTCATTACAAAGGGGCCATGTTGAACAATCTCTTCTTTAATTGGCTTTCCGGAGTAGACCAGTACCTTAGTCTGGCGTTTACGAGACTTGATCTTCAGGTTACTGCCACCCTCACCATCTTCATTATACGTCAAGGTTGCTGTGCCATGCTTACTCAAACTGACTTGATTCTCTCCTGCTTCAATACTCCCTGCCAGAACGTATAAAAAGGCATTATGATTTTCCGGTAATTCGAGTGTATACTCAGCCCCTTCTGCCAAGTTTAATTCGCTCAGCGTGATCGGAACCATTGAATCTAAGGGTCCTCTTACTCCAGCTATATTGCCGGAGAATACTTTTACAGAACCTCCTTCAAAAGGGACAACCGGGGCATCTTCCCTGTAAACATTTTGGTAGAGGGTTTCAGAATTTTTCATGTCTTTCGGAAGATTCAGCCACAGCTGAAGCGTATGAGCCACATCATCTTCTACGCCATCTTCCGCATGTCTGGCTGCCCACCCAGCATTCATGTACTGAACATCTCCAGGTTCGAGGATATCACGGCCACCTGCATTATCTATGTGCTCTAATCGTCCATCGACCACATACGTTATTGTCTGGAAGCCACGGTGAGGGTGATCCGTAAAGGTTCCCTTCTTAAACCAATCCTCCGCCATTAAAATAAATGGGTCGAACTCTTTCCAGCGGTCGGCAGGCAGAACCCAGCCCTTCTGAATCGCCGGAAACACCATTTCGTTATAACTTACATACCAATAATCCTTTACATTACGTTGAAAACGATTCTCGTCTGCCATCGTAATCATCCTCTCTAAATATTTAGTTGCTATAGCGACTATCGTGGAATAAGTAACTCCTTACTTTTCTAAGTTCTTTTGCATTTTCGTAAGGAGTCGATCTAATTCATTCAGTTCATCTTCACTCATTCCATCGGTTACTCGATTATTGAACGATTCTGCAACCGGAAGGACTTGTTCCTTTAATTGGCTGCCGTACTCCGTTAGATGAAGTTCTAAGGATCGTTTATCCTCCAGTCGATTATTACGGTAGATCAATCCTTTCTTCTCTAAATTGGATGCCATCCTAGCAATGTTCGTCTTATCTTTATTTAAATAATATGCCAGCTGATTTTGCGTCAGGCCATTCTTTTCCCACAGCAGCATCATAATCAAATTTTGTTCTGGAGCAATGTTGAAAGGTTCCAACTTAGATTTAATATAGCCAGTCAACTTTAAATCGGTCTGGTGCAATTTAATACTGATATAGTCTTGAAAACTTAACTTCATAGGCAACCGTCCTCTGGCAGTATATTAGTTGCTACACCTACTAATTCGTATAGCTAAATTATAAAAATGGTAAAGTAAAAAGTCAAAGATTTCTCACCGGATATCTTTGACCTGGAATGCAGCTATGGCCCTTTGATTTCTTTTTGAATATAAAAAAAACACCCATCCCGTATTATGAGATCGGCGTTTTTCCCTGCGATTTTAACAGGTCTTTCATCAAGAATATCTGGGTTTATGCAGGAAGAATTCCCATTGGCAAGTAGCCGAACCCTAAGATAAGCGCCAGCACAACTGCGATAACAAATTGAATCCACCAAATCCCAGCTGGTTGTTTCTTCGTGGTTTTGATAGCGATCATTTCGATCGAGGCAATGGCCCATAGACCAGCGAGAACTTTAATAATAACTAGTGGACCGTAAGTGGAATAGGAAGCAAATAGATTCCCTCCAGAATAAAGGATTAATAAATAATCCACTCGCAATATCATATGGGTGATTTTTGCCCCTTTAGCATTGCCTTTGCGAGACAGAGATACCACAATTGCTAATAAAATAAATGCGATGACCCATGATGTGATATGTAAATGTGCCAAGTCATGTTCCTCCTTTTTACTTTTAACCTACCGTAATAATATCATGAGTTCCCTGCTTATTCCTATTAAAACACCTAAACTGAATTGTAAGAAAATTCTTGGAAAACCTGTTATAATGATTAAAGATTTGGAAATGACATTGGAGGGATAACATGACAGCATTAAGTCAGGATATTATTGATCAAACGCAAGAATATGGTGCTAAAAATTATCATCCACTGCCTATCGTTATATCTAGGGCAGAAGGAGTATGGGTGGAAGATCCTGAAGGAAATCGGTACATGGATATGTTAAGCGCATACTCAGCCGTTAACCAGGGTCATCGACATCCAAGAATTATTCAAGCGCTTAATGAGCAGGCAGAACGAGTAACTTTAACCTCCAGAGCCTTTCATAATGATCAGCTTGGTCCATGGTATGAGAAAATCTGTAAAATCACGAATAAAGAAATGGCTCTTCCTATGAATACAGGAGCCGAAGCCGTGGAAACAGCTGTCAAAGCAACAAGACGCTGGGCCTATGATGTAAAAGGTGTAGAAGAAGGAAAAGCTGAAATTATCGCTTGCGAAGGGAATTTCCATGGCAGAACTATGACTGCTGTATCTCTTTCTTCAGAAGAGGAATACAAACGCGGGTTCGGACCGATGCTTCCAGGAATTAAACTCATTCCTTATGGCGATATAGACGCTCTCAAAGAAGCTATAACTGAAAATACAGCAGGATTCCTGCTCGAACCGATCCAAGGGGAAGCTGGAATTGTTATGCCTCCAGAAGGATTTCTAAAAGAGGCGTATGATGTATGTAATAAGGAAAACGTCCTTTTTGTTGCAGACGAAATCCAAGCAGGTCTAGGACGAAGCGGTAAGATGTTTGCCTGCGACTGGGAAGACGTCAGCCCGGATGTATTAATACTTGGTAAAGCCCTTGGAGGCGGTGTATTTCCGATTTCCTGCGTAGTAGCGAATAAAGATGTCCTCGGAGTCTTTAACCCTGGGTCTCACGGTTCTACATTCGGAGGAAACCCGCTTGCTTGTGCCGTGTCAGTCGCTTCCCTGGATGTGATCGAAGAAGAAAAGCTCGCGAAACGTTCGCTTGAACTCGGCCAGCACATGATGAAAGAATTACAATCCATTGATAATCCTAAGATTAAAGAAGTACGTGGGAAAGGGTTATTCATTGGAGTTGAAATGACGGAAGAGGCTCGCCCTTATTGTGAAAAACTAAAAGAGAAAGGGCTTCTTTGCAAAGAAACTCATAAAAATGTCATTCGCTTTGCTCCCCCTCTTGTAATTGAAAAAGATGACTTGGACTGGGCGATTAAACAGATTACAGAGGTTCTTAGTTAAAATTTCCATGAAGGTCTTAAAAAGAACGCTTGGATTTTTACATCCAAGCGTTCTTAATTTATGTGTTGTCTTTTTATAACTCACCCTGAAGCAGATCCCATTCTTTTACTCTGCCTCTTTCTTAAGATGATTTAACTGAAATAATTTTCTTCTGCCCCCAAGGAGATACTACAATTTCTACAAGCTTCTCATCCGAGGCATTTCCAAACTGTGCCCCATCATTTTCTTGAATATAATATCGGCTCAAACCAAGTGATACATGGTGAGTTTTAAGAAAGTTATCATGCCCCTCATATTTTGCCTCCAGCACTACTTGATCCTTCGAAGATGCTGTTATGGAATCAGGAGATGCCTGCTTAACTTCATAAACACCATTTTCATTGGGTTCAAGGAGAACGTTTATTTTCTCACCTGGATGTACATTCTTCTCCCCAGTCCATTTCTCATCAGATATTTGTTCCACTTCATACGATAAGGTCACATAATCACCATAAAAGGGATCTCTTGGGTCCACAGGCTCTGATTTCAATTTAATCTTCTCACCAAAGGAATCCATCGCATAGAAGGAAACAGTCATTAACAGTAGAAAGATTACTTGCAAGCCGACTAGTGTCATGAAATAGCCTCTTTTCATGTCGAAGTCCCTCCCTTTTGCATATTTCTCCGCTTACGTTCCAGGAGAAAACTTAAGAGAAACAAGATCACTCCGCCAATAAAAAAGAATAGCGACCGACTCATGAAATCCCATGCCAGTTGAAAATAGGCCATTAAAGTAGTTACCAAAAAGGTAAAAGTCCCTTTATTTACCCAGCGGCGGACTTCATTTCTGTAACCTGCCCAAAGCCACCCAAGAGAATAAAGAAACAATACTACCAGCGACATGGTATCTCCAAATTCAAATCTAAATACCGGAACAAACAGAATCAGATCAATCCAGTACAAATTCGCCGAACTCATCGCAGAACGTATCACAGCATAAACAAATAGTGCGGCCCAGACAATAAAAAAGTAAAAAGAATATTCGATTCGCTCAAAAATGTATTCATTCGTTAAAATGAATACTTGAATCGTATTCAGCACAAACATGGCAGATAAACTTAGTAGTTTAAACGACCTGAGTCTGGTTTCACTAAGCACTAAATCATCAGCCAAGTATAATAATAGAAAATAAACGATCAGCCAATAATAAGGAAAGCCTTCTCCAAAGACAAGAACAATAGCTTGAAAGATAAAACTAACCGCAAACACCACAGAAAGCCATTCCTCTTTCTTAACATATACGAAATAGCCAAGGCCGAGGAGGAATAGGATTCCAATCCATAGATCGAACTGCTGAAAGACTAGCCCGCTGTAAAGCTGGCCAACTGTCATGATCCCTGCGGCAGTAACAAACAAAATTCGATCTTGAATGAGCACATATAAGAGAAAGGCAGCAACCGCCCAAATAAAGAATGGGAAGGCACTAAAGGACAGAAAGTTATACATTTGTCCGGTCAGAAATATTCCTGACCCAAAGATAAACAGTCCAATCACCATTAAGCTAATTCCTAAGCGCTTCGAACGATGCAGGTAAATATGTCCTCCAGCAAGATAAGATAAAACCATCGTAATGATTAATATCGCCATGCGAACAAGGTCGGGAATAGCTGACCAATTTGACGCAATAAAAGTAAGAAAGCCAAGACCTATAAAAATAGCTGCGAATATAAACAACAATGAATGTACAGGTTTCTTTTCATAATGAGCAAGGATTTTCTCGCGCTGCTCCTCCGATATTATAGTTGCTTCTACCCAGCGTCTACTCTCTTTCTCTATCTGATCCCTTTGCATGAATTGCCCCCCTTATCTTGAAAAGCTTGCTGGCTGTTTTCGCTTCATCGGCTGCTTCCGCATATAGGTCAATGACCTCCACACCCATTCCAGCGGTCCATACTTGTACTTGGCGAGCCAGAGCTTACTGACGTACACTTGCAGTCCATAAAAGCATAGCACAATGAGAAAACTGAGAAACGGGGATACCTCCCCATACCAGCCCAAGCCTACCGAATAAAATAACAAGAAACTAAACAAGGATTGCAGGATATAATTGGAGAGCGACATGCGCCCCACCCATGTGAGTCCATTCAAAGATTGGGAACCTTTCCGGGTTTGAAATAATAAGGTAATAGATAACACGTAAAATACAGCTGATGCGGAACCCCCAACGCCATCTTGAAGTATGCTGAACCAGGAAGGGTTGCCGAACAGATAAGGGCCCGCCTTAAATAAAAGAAATATGGCCCCGGTAACGATCCACCATTTGTTGATCGCACCTCTATATTTTGCCGGCTCATGCAGCCATTTTTTTCTAGCTGTCAGCATGCCTAATAAGAACATCGGAATTAAACTTAAAGCAAGATAAGGTATGACATCAGGGCTGTTGGAATAGGTCCAGTCATTCAGGTTTTGTCTCCAAATATCCAGTAAGCTACCTTCTCCATAGTTTAACTTGGCTGCTGTAATGGCCTGAGAGTTCACATAGCCTAACCGGTCCCTAAGAGAGTAATACATCATTGATATTGGAACCACATAAACAAGCAGCATTCCAAATGCCCAACCAGCTAACGCTTTATTACTTGCGTTAAAAAAGGCAAATAGGACCATACCCAGCACCCCGTAGGATAACAATATATCCCCGTGCCAAATTAAAAATGCATGAACTAAACCAAAACCAATTAAAACCAGGAGCCGTCGAAACAAAATGCTTCTGTATGGGAGCTGCTTTTCTTCTAAACGGTCCTTGATCATCTGCATGCCAAAACCGAACATAAAGGAAAAAAGCGTATAAAAACTTGCCTGAAAAAAAATATCGATAAAGATGTGTACGGCGCGGCTAAGTGAAGATGGCCAAAACATGTCTTCCCCACCGTACATAAAGTAAGGGGCATTAAAGGCAGGAACATTCACCATAAATATTCCTAAAATCGCTAGACCTCTAGCGGCATCTATCCATTTGAGCCTTTCTGTTTCGCTTAGAGGTGATGCCTGGTTATTCATTTCCATTCTCCCCCTTTGCTCTTATTTTACTTTTATTACGATATTTAGACAATGTAATTTCATAAGATTAAGAAAGGAGTATGTTTATGCCAGCTAAAGTAGGGGCCGTTAAAGTGATTTCGATTTCTTCCTCCAGCATTTTCAACATTGGTGACGTTTACAATATGGCCCCTTCAGCTATGGTTAAAACATTTGCAGGAGGAGGTTCTTTTAATACTGGGAATGGCATTCGCATAAATTTAGATAAGTCCACGACTTATGTAAACGATCAGGAAGCCATTGATCAGTCCTTTATTAATTCATAGGAGGTTGAGGGGATTGAATATCACCGTACACCAATCCATTTGCATCCATGTCCTGAGAATAGGATCTGTATCCAACTCATCGATCGTCCAAATTGGAAGCTCGGGCGTCATTCAAGCGAAAGCAGACTTATATAATACAGGTCAATATAAGGGGCCCGGCGAAGAAGCTGAGCCGACCTCCGGCACTGTTACGATCCCTGAAGAAGGTGGAGCTCCTCTTGTACCACTTACTGTTTCGTAGTCAAATTCTTCCCATCATTTGCATAGGCTAATGATGGGGGGGTGAACGTACTTGAATAACTACCAATCATGGCAAATGTGGGTCCAGCAAGTGATGCAATATATGCAAAAACAGCAGGAGTTAATAGATCAACTCACCCATAAAGTCGATCAGCTTCAATCTAATGAAAAACCACAAACTGTTATTGAAAAGATTGAATACCATTTTGATCAATTAAAAATTGAAACCCTTGAAGGGACACTGCAAATTGGACTAACTCCTAATGGTACGGATTACTCAGATCTTGGAGAACTATATTCCAAGGGCAACCCTCCGCAGGAACCTATTGAGCACACCCTTCAGCAATACATGACGAGTGACGTTCCTCAATGGATGGAACGTTATGTTCAAGATCACGACATTTCTATAAGTGAAGCTCATAAAGCCCAGATAATATCTGATGTTCGTAACCAGCTTCCTCAGCGAGTAGAATATTATCAGAGTCAGCAAACAGATCTTGATGACACTGCTCTGCTTCATCGTATCCAAGAAGAGGTCAGGCATTCACTAGCACAGTATCTTGATTCATATGAAGGAGATGAGTAAACGTGAATCACATCGTTTATAATTACGGGCTTCATATAGGAAGGATTAACGTCACTGGTGTAACTACCTCTTCTGTATTTCTCATTGGAGATAATAAAACCATTCGATTACAATCCTTCTTCGATACACCTCCAGAAGCGTTAATTGTTGGTCAGCACCTTCCTCTTGAGGAGGAGACGTCTTTCGAGGCAGCCGATCAAAATGAATAACCGCATGGTCTATGTGGAATTTATCGATGTGTTATCTACGATCATTGCCTCTGGATTTTTAATCGGAGACTTATACCGATTTGCTCCTTCTGCAAAAGTCTTGGCCGTTCAAAAAGAAGGCCCCTCTTTAATTAAAGATGAGGCAGATTTCAAAAATTATTCATTATTTTCCCGCTTACCCACACCGCCGCTGCGCTCGGTCAATGTAGAAACCTTTCAGTATAACAACGCCCCCATCCAGGTAGATGAACTCTTTGTAATTGGTGTTTCTACTACTTCCCTTATGCAAATAGGCGGAATTGAACATATTGATTCTAAAGCACGGGTAAAACATTTCCGGATCTTGCAAGAAGACGAACAGTAGCTTATGTGCTCGCATACTTTAATACAAGATGACTAAAAGGAGGCGTTACAATGCCGTCCATAGTAGGCCCGATTAAAATCACAAACGTAGGTGGCGGGGTCGTTAACTTCGGAGATGGCTTCTACCTAGCTCCAAAGAGCTCCTCCAAAACCAATGCTGGATCCGGGGCATTAAATACTGGAGATTTTATTTGTACAAATAATGGATTGAGTTCCACTAACCCGTTTGATCCTGATGTGAATGATCAAAACATAGCGGGAAATGCGTAATTCAAGGCAGGTTTAAAAGAATATAAAAAAGCCCGAACCTCTGCCTGGTTCGGGCTTTCTGTCTGTTAATATCCGTCATCCTGCCTATTTTTATTTACTACTTTTACGGCGATTTGATTTTCTTGTGGTGATTTTCTTGGCTGGGTCTTGTTTCTTAATCCATTTAAGGTATTTAATCATCGATGGATGGTCTGCCAGTCGTTCTAAAGTGTGATAAAACCCAGCTAGTTCGGCGTTGGTAAACAACGCATGAACCTGGCGGTGACAAGCGCTGCAAAGTACTGCCGTGGGACCCTCTGTTCCCCCATACTGACGGGGAATCAAATGGTGCACCGTGGTTTTCCCAGACTTTCGATGGCAAAGGTCACATTTCTCCTCCATCTTCCTCTACCTCCACGATCATCGGTCCGTCGAAAAAGTATAAACAAGTACGTTCTACAGGTTCATTCCAAATTTTTTCGAGGGCCGTTTTATATAATTGGATTTGGGTTCTGTATCGCTCTTTTAAGTCGGTTTCCAGCGTAGAACCTTCGGGTAAGAAGTCGGTTTTATAATCCAGGATTAACCAGCCCTCCCCGTAAGGAAGAACAAGATCAATGACCCCTTGAATAAATACTTGCTCTTCTTCTCCTCCCCAGTTCTTATAGACTTCACTAGCAGGCAGAGCTAAACTGAACGGAACTTCTCTAACCATGCTGCTTGCCTCAAGCGCCAGCTTTCCAATAGAAGTATGAAAAAAGGCGGCGATTGCTTGGAAATCAATCACATCGGCTTCTTCTCTTCGAAGTACTTCTGTGAGCACTAGGTGTTCGACATATTCAGCTATTTCTTCAACGGTATGCGCATGAGTAAATGGAATATGCTGCATCACAGCATGCATAGCACTCCCTCGTTCAGCTGCCGTTAATTGCTGACTTTCCTGCATAAACCGCGGCCGCTTAACGATCGGCGCCCGAGAAGGAACTAACAGCTGATCACTGGAATATTCATCTGTTGCCTCCCGCTGCCTTTTGATTTCTGTTACGGTCTGTTTAGCTCTCGATAAAGCCGCTTCCTTATAAGGGTATTGATAGTCTAGTCGTCCTACAATATGCGGGTTTGCTGATTCTGTTTCGATTGGCCGCCAATCATTGATTGCTTTTTTTAATTGCTCATCTCTTAGTTTTTCTACTTCATCCAGAACCGCATATTCTTTCCCGTGAGCCACTCTCACTTTCCATTCGGAGGCATCTGTACTTATGGCCTCTGCCGTACGTACCTCTACTTCTCCCCGAAGGTTAGTAGTATGCTGGTGCCTTATCAATGCCGGCCCCACCCAATCTAAGTAGGATTTCGCATCTAAACGGTCGTGAGGAGGGAGCACCCATCCCGGCCAATCCGCAAATGTCTGCCACTTGGCTTGTTTCTTTTCAAAAGAAGGAACATTCCCAACCATGACCAGCTTCTCCTTCGCACGAGTTAAGGCTACATATAAGACTCGCATTTCTTCGGCCAGTAACTCCCTCTTTTTCACTTGCTTTAAAGCATGATAAGCAAGTGTGGGAAACATTAACCGTTTATCTGGATCAATGTACCTTGTGCCAAACCCGTAGTCTTTATGAAGTAAATAACGGTTCCGCAAATCCATCATATTAAATTGTTTATCCATCGCTCCCAGGATTACTACAGGAAATTCAAGCCCTTTACTTTTATGAATGGTCATAATTCTTACTACATCTTCTTGTTCTCCTAAAGCCCGAGCTGCACCTAAATCATCGCCGCGCTCTTCCATTCTTTCAATAAATCGCAGGAAGCGGAACAATCCGCGAAACGAAGTAGATTCGTAAGAACGGGCACGATCGTAAAGAGCACGTAAATTCGCCTGCCGCTGTCTCCCTCCCGGCATACCGCCTGCAAAGTCATAATATCCAGTTTCTCGAAAAATATCCCAGATCAGTTCAGAAAGCGCCCCTTGTCTCGCTTTCTCCCTAAAGCTGGTTAAGAGTTGTAAGAAAGTAGAAATCTTTTCTTTTAGCTGAGAATCACCAGAGTATGCTTTCATTGATTCATAAAAACTAGTTCGTTTGTTGATTAATCGAATTTGAGCTA
Source organism: Halobacillus rhizosphaerae (assembly GCF_046719735.1). Lineage (NCBI taxonomy): Bacteria > Bacillati > Bacillota > Bacilli > Caryophanales > Bacillaceae > Halobacillus > Halobacillus rhizosphaerae. Next base: position 81,403 of record NZ_JAUTWQ010000004.1, on the reverse strand, counting down.
ATTCTTCTTCATTCAATCCGACGATCGGAGAACGTAGGACAGAAGCAAGGGGGATATCCTGCATCGGGTTATCAATCGTCTTTAAAAAGCTCAACATCACTTTAATCTCAATCGCATCAAAATATCCAGTCGACAGCTCTGCGTATACAGGAATTCCCTGCTGTTTAAGTTCATCTACAATCGCCGGCGCCCATGTCATCGAACGCATTAAGATGACCACATCACGATATTGGAGGTTTCTTTTTCTGCTCGTTTCTTTATCGACTACCTGAAGTGGAGGCTCATCACTGTGTCCAATCCATTTGCGAATCATTTCCCCATAAGCTCTTGCTTCCAGCTGAGCTTTCTCCAAATCACGGTAATCTTCCTCTTCCTGATCATCCAATTCGGTGGAATCACGGTCGATCAACAGTAGCTCTGCTTCCGTATCTTCAGAAGTTAATTCATCATATATTTTGTTACTGTAAATCAATTCAGCTTCTGGTTCGTACTCCATTTCTCCGACTTCTTCATCAAGCACCTGTCTGAATATATAATTGGCTGCGTCTAGTACTTGCTTACGGCTTCGGAAATTCCTGGCTAAGTCAATTCTTTCTCCTGCCGATTCCTGATGAGCATACTGCTTATATTTATTTAAAAACAGAGAAGGCTCGGCATGGCGAAAGCGGTAAATACTCTGTTTTACGTCGCCTACCATAAATAAATGCCCGGCCCCCTCCCCCTTAGTCAAAAGAGTAAGAAGTGTTTCCTGTACAAGGTTCGTATCTTGATATTCATCAATCAGTACTTCTGAAAACTGCTCATGAAAACCCCGGGCAACGCTGGAAGGCACTGGATTCTCCGGATTCGATGATTCATCCAGCAGAATTTGCAAACAGTAATGCTCCAGATCAGAGAAGTCCACTAATGCTTTTTCTTTTTTAAGCTGCTGATAGCGGCTTTTGAAATCCTTCACTACTACAGCTAATTGTTCCATCACAGGATGGAGCTGTTTCATGTCCTTTAAATAACTTTCCAGTGAACGTGAAAACCAGGATTCTTTCATCTCAGTCCAACGTTTTTTGTAGCTGTCTCTTAACTTTTTAGCTTGGTCTTTTTTAGCTTCATCACAGTCCATCTTCTTTCTAGATAAGCTTTTGAAAGCACTGTCCTGCATAAAGGACTGGAGTTCATTCCATGAAATACTAAGCGCACCGAAGGCTTGTTGGATCATTTCCAAGTCTTCCTCAGCATTTTCCCCATACGTATAGGGTCCATCAGGAGTTCGTGTCAGATCGAGAAATTGATTGGCTTCTGCTTCCATAGCTTTGAGCTGGCTTTTCACATCTTGTTTCAAGAGGTCAAGCCAGGCAAGCTCTTCATCATTCTCGACCCGCTCTACATTATACATTTCAACCATTTGATCCAGCCAAGCTTCCGGCCACGGGTTCTGACTGGCAAATGTATAAAGTTCAAGAACGAGTTTCTCCACGTCTAAATCACTTCTGTCACTTGAAAACCGGTCAACCACACTAAAAAAACGCTCGCGATCTTCCCCTTCTTTGCCATACCAGTCTTCAAACAATTCTTCTAAGACCTCCTGCTGAATTAAATCCGCCTCAACATTATCAGCGATACGGAAGCCTGGATCTAAATCAAGCAAGTACGCATACTTTCTCACGACATCCATGCAAAAGGAGTGTAGCGTGGAGATCGAAGCATTCTGGAGCAAGGAAAGCTGCTTCTTCAGGTGTCTGGAATCCGGATTTTCTTCTAACGCCTGACTTAATGCCTGTCCGACACGATTTCTCATTTCCTGGGCAGCCGCATTCGTAAAGGTAACCACAAGGAGAGAATCAATATCCGCCGGTGCTTGGGTGTGAAGCAGCTTTTGAATAATTCGTTCCACAAGAACGGCTGTTTTTCCCGATCCGGCAGCCGCAGCTACTAAAATATCTGAACCATGGGAATAAATGGCTCGTTCTTGTTCTTTCGTCCAGCTGACCATTACTCCTCACCCTCTTTCATCATGATACGTTCCAGAACTTCTTCTTCTTTTAAGTCTTGCAGCTTGCGGAACTGATTATCTTCTAAACTAGGATCAAATTGACAAACAGAGCGATACGGGCAAAATCCACAAGCAGCCTGCTGCTGGTGCTGATACGGGTTTAACTTCACTTCACCTTCTGTGATATGAGTCCCTGCCTTAATCATTACATCTCGAATATAATTTTTCAGCGCATCAAATCGTTCTGCATCCGCTGTTTTAGAGCTTTTGTAAAATCCTCCCTTTGCTTTTATGCCTGCGGGAATAATTTGACTGTGTCCTTTATCAAGTCCTGTATCCATCATTTGAATGATATTTTCATTTTCCAGCAGTAATCCCTGCATTTTGAATTTCTTAAAGATTTCCTCTTCTATTTGAGGGTCTTGCAGCATTTGTTTTCCTGAAATCATCGGGTTATGGACATGGAAATAGAGCACACCTGCAGGAGCAGCTTTAGAACCTAGCCACTGCTCTGCATTTGATAATACAACATCCAAATAAGCAAGCATCTGCAAGGACAATCCATAATATACATCCATCAGACTTAATCCTTTGGCACTTGATTTATAATCAATAATCCTTAAGTATAATTCTTCATTAGATATCGCTTGGTCCACACGATCAATTCGCCCCCGTAACATTAACTCGTATCCATTGGGCAAATCGAGAGAAAGAGAAGGAAGCTTGGCATCTTTGCCAGTTCCAAATCCAAGCTCAAGTCCTACAGGAGAAAACTGACTTTTCCTAGCTTGTTCACTTAATACAAAGGCGGCTCTAGCGATGACTCCCTGGAGCTTCCGCTGGATATATTGGTACCGATTGGAGCTGTGGAGAATCTGATGCTGCAGAATCGGAGCAAGATGGCTCGTCGCCTTCTCTGCATATTTTTCAGTTTCCCCTCGATTTAACTCGGCGAAATTTCGCCCCTCTGACTGAACCCATTCGGTGATTTGCTTTAAAGCTTCGTGAAATAGCTGCCCGATGTCAGGAGCATCCAGTTTGTATGTTCTTCGCTCTTCCAAATTCAAGCTGTGCCGGGCAAAATATTGATAAGAACAGCGATGATAGGTTTCTAAACGAGAGACACTTGTTTTCATTTGTTTAGCAAATAGCTGATCGGTCGTCTTCTTAGATAAATCAACAGGCTGATTTCGATAAAATAAGCTTTTTAATACACGCCTGGTTAGACCCGCTTCTGCTTCGTGTTCAATGTACCAGTTCAGTACTTCACGCCATACAGGCTGCATCGGATACCCTTTTAAGTATCGAGCCATTTGGGCAGTGAGAGCTGCTCTCGTTTTTACAGGTGTGGTGATAAATCTGATTGCTTCTGTTAAATCATCCGGATCCTGCCAAAGTTCGTGATCCCGGCATTGCGGGAATAAATCTTCCATCCGTTGAATAACAGTGGCAGGAACTTTCGATTTGCCTTCCTCATTGCTCAGCGGATAGCTTACCCACAACCGATCCTTCGGCATCGTGAGGGCGAGGTAAACATAAAAACGATCATCAAGTAACTGTCGGTTGCTTCCCGCAGCTAATTGCAAACCATTCTCTGCCAGCAGCGACCGTTCCTGCTCTGAAATCATTCCATCGCTTGGAGGCTTCATCGGCCACATTCCCTCGGTTACGCCAAGTAAAAAGGACACCTTTATCCCTGTGACACGTGAACGATCCACACTTCCTACGATGACATGATCCATAGATGGAGGAACGTGGGCAAAAGTTAACGCTTCAAGCCCGCTGTCCAGTGTATTTCGGAAGATTTGCAGGGACATCTTTTCCGTTCCGGCCATTTCGACCATTTCATCTAATAACTGAAGTACAGCATCCCAGACTTGTTCCTGCTCTCTAGCACGCTCAATTTCGCCATGTTCATCATAATAACTTCTTCCGCTTTCCAGCTGCTCGGGAACATTCAGACCTTCCAGCCAGAGATAAATGGCCTGTGCTTTTTCTTCTACTGTTTTAGAGGATCTAAGCTCTTCATCAAATGGCTGAAGAGCTTGTTTTACTTGCCTGCGATACGCCTCAATTCTTGCTTGTTTTTCTTTTTCCTCGTCGGTTTGGGCCGATTGATCGAATCCTTTAAAGCGCTGATAAACCCACGGTTCTTCCTGAAACCAGCGCTTTTTAGAACGAATACCATATTCCAGCACGTAGTTCTCCAGTTCATCAATTGCATCATCATTAAGCGGGTAACGCTGATTTGTGCTCGGCATAAAGCCGGTTTTCAGCAGACGGAAAACCGCATCATAACGGTAGTCCCCTTCAATAACATCCAAGCCGGAACGAATAAGCTCAATGACCGGATGATTCAGCATGGTTCGTTTTTCGTCTATAAACACAGGAATATCATAATCATCAAACAAGGTTTCAACCAGGCTGTGATAAACTTCAGGTTCTCTCATTAACAATGCCATATCTTTATAGCGGTAACCTTCTTCCCTTACCAGCCGCAAGATCTCCTGGGCTACACCTTCCACTTCAGCTCGTGGATGAACAGCTTCCGCAATTTGAATCGGAGTTTCCGTTTCATAAGGAGGGGCCGGCCGGGTATCAAAGTATTCTTCCAGATGAAGAAAAGCAGGACGCTGTTCAAACTTCCCTGTTCGATGATCTAATACTTCAACTGCTTCTATCTCTTCTTCTGTATCCGCTGCAAGCTGTTTTAAATTAAAAAATGTTTCCTTTGTCTCATGAAACAAATCGAGTTCTGGATTTTCGTCCGCTTCCGGAAGACCGGTTGTTAAAGTTACGTGAACCGTCTTTACCTTCTTCAGCAACGCTTCTATGATTCCGAATTCCTGTGGAGTAAAGCTGTGAAATCCGTCTATATAGACATCAGCTCCGTCTAAAAAGTCAGCAGCAGGAATTTTTTCAGCTAATAGCTGCAACTGATCTTCACTATCTATATACTGCTCCCTGAGTGAGTCTACGAGCCGGTCGTAAATATAGGAAAGATCATCAAGCTTATCGCGCAGCCCATGTTCGTGGCTTGTTGTATGTACAAAGCGATCCATAGCTTCCATTTGCTCATGAAGCCGTTCAGGAGTAACCCGATACCGCTTAAATTCATTGATCATGCCCTCCAGCTGTTCAATAAATCCCTGCTTTTCAATCGCCTTTTGAAAAACTTGCCAATCAGAGGTTCTCTCTTCGACGATTTTACGAAGCATCATCTGGACGCCTGTGGAACTAATAAACTTCTTAGTTCCACCCCCTGTTTCCTGCAGCACTCGCCATGCCAGCCGGGAAAAACTGAAGACCTGAGCGCGGATGGTACCTTCAATGCCTTCCCTCTTTAACAACGCATATTCTTGTTGAAATGTCATCTGCTCAGGCACCATATAAATGATGGAAGCGCCTTTTGGATCTTCTTTTAACTTGTTTTCTATCTCACTAAGACAGCGAGTGCTTTTTCCTGCCCCTGAACGCCCCAGTAAAAACCGAATCCCCATGCTTGCATATCCTCCCTTAAACGAACTATCTTTTACTTCATAGTTTACCATTTTATTTCATGTTATAACAAAAGCGGAAGCACCCGGGTAGACACGACACGCACAAGCAGAAACATCAAAAGGAATGCGATCTTTCATTCCGTTGATGTTTCTGCTTGTGACGCGAGTGTCTGGGCGCTGCAGCTGGATGAGACAAAAGCGGAAGCGCCCGGGTAGACACGAACTATGCCCAGACAATTAAAAAAAGCCGCCCATAGAGAACGGCTGATTATTGGCTTTTAAATTGTAAGGCGAGCTGCGAAACCGGCCAGTAGCGTACATCCACTTTCCCTACCACTTTTTCAATGGAAACATAACCAAAATATCGGCTATCCAAGCTGTCACGGCGGTTGTCTCCCATAACGAAAATCTTTCCCGCCGGAACACGATCTTCTTCTGTCACTTCCTGCAAAGTAAAGTTTTCTGTGAAGGGTTCACCATCATGAGGTCTTAAAGGATCTAAATAATGTTCCGATACCTCTTTTCCATTTACGTAAAGTTTATCGTTTTTAAAAGAAATTTCATCTCCTGCTATTCCTATAACCCTCTTCACATAGTCTTCTCTTTCATTGGCATGAAAAACAATAACATCCTGCCGGTTAATCTCGTGCCAGTCATAGGCGACCTTATTCACCATGAGTAAATTACCATCATACAAAGTAGGCTCCATAGATTTTCCATCCACAATATAACTTGCAAATATAAAATACCTGAGAAATAAAGCTAATAGCAAGGCGAACAAAATAGTGCGGATTATACTGCGGTATTTTTTCATGTTTCCATCCTCCAGGCTTGGTTACTACTGAACATTTTACCCTTTGGTGGACAAACTTAATCTCTGTGACGATTCCTGCGTTCCGCCTTTTTTTGAATTCTCCGCTCTATATATTTTCCTAAAATCCAGAATAGTAAAATACAGGCGCCTACCACTATTGTTTTCACAGGATTCTGAGCAAAAGACGCGATGCTGCTGCCAACATAGGAGATTGTAAAAATCATGACAGACTTACCTAATAGTGTTGCTAATATAAATTGCTGGCGGTTCACCTTGGACAACCCGGAAACCACATTAATAATGGAAGATGGGGAAAATGGAAAACACATCAGGAGAAACAACGGTCCAAACCCGTGTTCTTCGAGCCAGGACATGACCTTTCTTACTTGCTTATGACGACTTATAAATCTAAAAAAACGCTGCTGGCCTAGTCGCCGGACAATTAAAAATACAAGAACAGCCCCTGCTGCTGATCCAATCCAGGAATATAAAAAACCTTTAAACAAACCATATACGACGGAATTGGCAAGTACAAATCCCACTAGGGGCAGAATAGGGAGAAAAGCTTCTAGCAGCGGAAGCAAAATCCCCGGAAGCGGGCCCAAACTTTTAAATTGTTCAAACTGATTAATGATATAGTCGAATAAACGATCGTTCTCTGCCATTTGTTTCAGCTGCTCTAGCGTAATATCCAATAAGTACATGATGTGGTTCTCCTTATTGACACCGGAAACCAGTGTATGGCTTTTCCCTCTATTTTAATCGAAACTGACTCCCCTGCCTACTAGTAGTTCAAGTACTAGTAATTTTCCCCATCCTTTTCCACTTTTAACCTTTTCGTGAAATCCTCTTGCATAATTACGAAGGGAACGTGGTATAATTAAAAATAAGAACAAACGTTCGTATCACGGAGGAGGAATCAGCATGCGCAGCTTAAAGCAGCAGGAGCTTGATCTGGCTTCAAGATATTTATTCTTGTCCATGGCCATTGCCGTGATCAGACAGGATAGAAAACACTTTGAACAGGGAAGATTTAAAATTAAGGAGCCCTATATGGAACTGCTTGGAAGAATGGAGCTTGCAGCACGGGAGGAACGTAAAAAGCTTCGATTTTTAATGGATCAGCAAAAGCTGCAGGTCGTAGAATCCGGAAGAAATGATTCGTTTACTTCTTTTCTATTCCTTGCTCATGGGTTTGAAGAAAAACGCAATTATTTCAACCCGGCTATTCGAAAGAAAGTGGAAACGATATTATTTGAACTTATGCAAAAGTCTCAGCAACGCTCTCACCGGAAGAAACAGGAGCAGCAGCCGGATGTTTTAAGCGGGCTTCAAGAATGAAACGAAACTGTGCAGTTCTCTGGACTTGATTGGCAATCATGCCTTCAGAAACCGGTACATTAACGGACATGCCATTTGAAAAGAAGATAGTGGTCGTCTGATCCTCCTCCCCTTGATAGGAACGGATAAAGTTGTGGGAAATCCAGGAGCATTCTTTTCGTTTTGGGGAAATAATTGGGAAGAAATAAATACCCATAGCCTGGGAGATTACAATGGGCGGCTTATGAGTGAACCCTGCTACCTGCTTTGTTCCGGAGATTCTTCCCTCCAGACTGCTGGCAAAGTAACGGCAGGAATCATCAACAATTTGACTAGGGTGCTTGGGAAGCTTAAAACATCCCTTGCTTTCAAACACTTCCGTTACAACTTGTCCTCTTTCATCATACTGAGCAAGTAAGGCCATAGTTTGCGGGTTTACTTCGTATTCTTTTTTCAGACCATAATTCATCCATTCCAACATCCTTTCAATTCTAGTTGCGGCAGATTCCAAGGGGAACCCGACGCTCGTCTATTTAAATTTACCAAACCCTTGATGAAATGTCTAAATATTCCTTAAAAATGTATAATATTTCTCAATCTGCTATACTACAAGTAAACTTTCTTTGCCGTTTTTCCCAGATCCGACATTCTTCTTTTCTCTCCTGAACATCGTTCCCAGCTTTCGGTTTTAGCAATGTATAAAACTCTAGTTCCCGCACAACGGCTGCTTGATTGTTCAAAATTTCATCCCCACTAAGGAGGGATATCTATGTGGAAACGTAAGAAGAAACAAGTGAGTAAGCAGGATAAGAAATCTTTAGAACGAAAAGATTTTACCATTCATGAGGTTCGAAAAGCCGTCCACGCTTATGGTGATGATAAACCAAGTGCCGTGCCCTTAAGTGTCATTATTAATGAGGATTTAACGCTGGATTATGAACTCCTGGCTCCTTATTTACACGGTATTCCTACGAAAGTCTTTTACATGTCCAGGGAAACCTATGAATTATTTGAGGAAGAGGATTATCAGCTGGCAAAGGACATCGATACTGTCCAAGCAGCTGTAGACGCCTACATGAAGCAAACAGACGACCTGCCCATTATATTAAATGACCCTTATAAGCGCATTAATTATTATAAACTCGAGAAGTTAAATTTGTTACCTTATCGCCCAAACCGAGAATTCTACATGACAAATGAAGAGTTTATGATTACCTACAAGCAGCCAAAGTAGGAACTATAGAAACCGTGCAAATTGTTACAATAAAGACGCCCCCGGGAGAATACTAATGTCTGAAGCGGTCTTTCGTGCCCATAATTAACTCCTACTGTACTTCACGCTCAAGATCATGACCCAGCCGCTTATGACTCCCTTTTTATAATTATAAAAAAAGAGCGGCAGTACTCTCACCTGCCGCTCCCGCATCATTATGATCTTACTTTGAGATGACGAAAACTCCGCCGCAATGTGAAAATGGATAAAAAGTACATTCTCCGATCTGAGTGATCGAGCGATTGATTTCGCTATTAACTAAGTAAAATTCATCACTATCCCAATCACCTATGTGATCTTCACGACACTTTTCAAGGTCTTCCCTTGTTTCAAAAGCAATATCACCGATGAATAACTTTCCGTCTTCCTCCAATCGGGAAACAAGCGTAGAAATAAAGGAAAGTTTGGCTTCATCCGTTAAGTGATGCAAAGTATACGTGCTAATAATCGCATCATATTTATTGTCACTAATTTCAGGGGGTAAACCATTTGAAATATCCCACTCTAACAAATTGGCATCAGGCATTTTAGCTTGGGCCAAAGCAATCATTTGCGATGAAAAGTCTAACCCATCCACCTGGTGTCCATTTTCATACAATTTGCTTGTTAAAACCCCTGTGCCGAACCCAATATCCAAAACTTTTGAATGCTTCTTTTTCATTACTTCATTAAATATAGTGTTTAATATTTCTTTATACCCCGCAAAAGGATATGAATGATTTTCTTCACTAATCTGGACGGTTTCATCGTAATTATCCGCCCATAAATTAAACCCGCGGTTATTTAACATGAATGCTCCTCCTGTACTGATAAAATTTAGCGAGCATTCCATTCGAATGATGAATTACTCGCATTGACCTCCAACAAATTGATTTTTCCGATTAAAAAAATACATGTGCATCACACCTTTCAATCTATACCTAATTTCTACCGTACCATCAAAGAATGTCCTCTATTCCCCTTTTTCATTTTGTCCTGTTATGAGTACGAATAAGCAGCAGTAATCGTTTCACATCATGAGATAAATACGGGGAGAACCTCCTGGATTCTAATAATAGGTTTAGAGTTAAGTTTAGTGATAAATACTAAAATTAAATATATGAAATGAGCTTGTTTTCCTTAACGTTTAAATATTTCAGACATAAATGTTTAATAAGTTAAATTCATTTTTTATTCAAATAATAGAATTTATGAATCGTTTTAATGATTATGCCGTTCTCTATCACACCCCCATTCATACAATAAATGGAAAGGAGATAGGAGAATATGCCTTCAATTCAAACTCAAGGACTTATTTATGAGGTAAGGTCAGGGGATACACTTTATTCGATTGCTGAGAAATTCGGAAGTACTATCAAGGGAATAGAAAGAGCTAACCATTTGTTTCCACCTGTAACAGATAGAGGATTGATCTTCCCAGGCGATGTACTTGTAATTCCCACTTCAACCTCTAATCCTATTATGAGTTATATTATCGCAAAGGGGAATACCCTCAATGCAATTGCACAAATGTTTAGTACGCATGTAGATCTTCTTGCAGGGATCAATCAAATCGAGAATTCTAATTTGATTAAACTCGGCCAGCGGCTTATTGTTCCTGCATTCACATATAAGATTGTCAGTGGGGACACGCTTCATTCAATTTCCAGGCAGTTTGGTGTTTCTATAGCTGATATTGAGAAAGCAAATGCCGACCGTCCTGGTTTCCAGAAAGATGTCATTTGGCCGGACTATCACTTAATTATTCCAATTCCAACTTCAAGGAATATACTTGTAACCCGTCCATTGCCAGGTGCTGTAGTTACTAATAACCAGCGTGTATCCGGCTATGCCCGAGTTTTTGAAGCTGTAGTCAATTATCAGCTAAGAGATAGTAATGGAGTAATTGTCACAAATGAACGCTTTGCTACTACTAGTGAAGGAGCACCAGCTTATGGTTCATTTAGTGCAGAGCTTCCATTTGACCGCCATCCAACCTCAGATTCAGGAGAACTGCGGGTTTATAGCCGAAGTCCAAAAGACGGCAGTATACAAGACCTTGTAAAAATCAAGGTATATTTCTAAAAGAAAGGAAAAGTAAGATAAATAGTGAATTAGCCTAATAAAAACTCTCAGAGCCAGTCGCTCTGAGAGTTTTTAATGCTGGGAGATTACTTTCATAGATTTTCACTCTCTTGTACCTTTACCTATGGATATGAGTACTCCTTTCACCTCTGCCTTTTGCAAGTTTTTGCTGTTGGAACATCACGGCTGATAAGAAGTCCAATAATAGACAGAATTAGTAAACACAAGTTGAAAGTGAGTGGACTAAAAGGATGAATCAACGTACTCGGATCGCTGATAGTTGCAGATAAGGTTAGTACGGGAAATACGATCGTCTGCAGCCAAAATAACCGTCTGCGATGCTTAGTAAAAAGCCACACCACTCCGAATATGACCTCTGCAATTCCTGCTCCTAGAACAACCGCAGAGGGCTGAATAGAATTCCCAGGTAATAAACTTGCTGCCATGGCTAATTCTTCCGGATGCATGTTCATTAATTTCGGTACCAAGCCGTGGTAAAACCATATAAAAGCGAATAAAAAGTAAGCATCCAGTAGATAGCGAAACGTATGTATTGAGATCCTGGAGCTTCACCTTTCTCCATCCAGCGTTTTAATACATCAAAACTTACGGAAGTCGCCCAGCCTATTATAGGACGAAACAAACAAAAGTCCAGCCATTCACCCAGTTTACCGAACCGTGTTTGATAATTATACTGGGTTAAAAACGTTAAGGAAGAGTCTTCATTCTGAATGTATTTCCAATACCCTTTCACTTCTGTAATAAGAGATAGCTTTTGGTCACTGCCAAAGTGTAAGGAAGATGTTCTAGAGCCATCCTTACCATTAAAGCTCCCCACGCTTCTCCCCCATCCTTCTACTGCTAGACCAAATCCAATCTTCGTTTTATAAACGAACTCTTGAAGAGCACTTTCATGATCTTTTGGTAGATAGGTAATTGAAGAAAATCGAAGGTCCCATTGCTGGTGTAATTCAGGGGTATGTGAAGAACTCCAAAGATCCTTCATCTCAGCATTTATTGGTATCTCTACATATATTGGTTTCCTTTTCATAGAGCCCCTCGCTTTATTCATAATTTTTCCATGGATTCCGTCTAAAGATAGGATGAGAAGAACCTTACTGTGCTTCTCATATCAATTATTTCAAAACTATTAGATTAACTCAACTTTTATTCAAAGAGCAGCTTACAAGGACAACGAACACCGAATCTTAAAATCCAAAAATGGAAAATATTTTAAATGTAACGTTTACATTACATTTAAAATTGTATATAATCAAATTATGTAAGGTGCACATTACATAAGAAAGGTCGTTAACGATGAAACATGGAGTTCGAAATGCTGTAAAAGCCATTAGGAAAGAAAAGAGACTCACTCAGGATCAATTAGCTGAAAAGGTTCTTGTAACAAGGCAAACAATTATTGCCATAGAAAAACAAAGGTATGAACCTTCTATCGGGACAACATTAAAATTAGCCAAAGTGCTAGGATGTCCGGTGGAGAAATTATTCTGGATTGAAGGAGAGGATTGCCATGAACGTAACGCATAAAACCAAGTTTATTTTGAAGATGACCATTCCATGCTTATTGTTTTATTTTTATTTTTCTCAATCCCACTCGATCCTCACCTTACTAACTGCCATAGCTGCAACCCTGCAATATGGAGCGATGGGTCTTGAAATACACAAGGAGAGGAAATGGAACAAAGTAAAACTTGAACATGATCAACGAACACGTGCAAATGATTATTTTGCTGGATATATCACTTATTGGTTAATAATCATTTTACTATTCGGGGGAAGTACTCTAGTTATTAACACCGATATCCCTCTGTCTTTTCCTAAGCTTGCTGCCTTCATCATACTAGCAAGTTTCATTTTAAGATGGATCATACGCGGCTACCTCAATAATCGGGATGTAATTGAAGAAAGCCTTTAGTATAAAAATTCAAACGTGGTACACTCTCTATGCCGCTCCGGAAATCCCCCCATTTTTTCCGGAGTTGCAGGTATACCTCCTTGCGCTGAACACTCCGAGGTCAACACTAGTTTTCAACTTTTAGACAAAAAAATGCCAATGCTCATAGGAGCATTGGCCAAAGAGACGACTGGTAAACTTTTGAGTGAGGGAATTAATGTTATGAAAAAGCCCTTCTGAGAAAAAGAAGCTTTTTCACAAAAACACTCATCAGTAATAAATATTACTGACCTATTTACGGCTACCAGGCCGTAAATAGTAGGTTGCAAATAAGCATGACGCTTATCTATATCCTATTGTAATATATTCTAGGTCTTCTATCACCGAAAAGATTTTGCGGAAGACCGCAAACGGTTGCGCCATTACTATATTATGACATCCGAATCTCTTTATAACCATGCCTGACAGCGCGCATCTGTGATTTCAAATAAATCCCATCGATCGGACTATTGCCATTTTCAAACTAAATTCAATCTTAAAACTAATATGTTGAGATAATATTTACTTCTAGCCGGGGTTTACCAGCTTCTCCCGCAAGTTTTTCCGCAAAATTTTCCCAGTCGTATTTTTCGGAAGTTCTGTCATAAATTCTATAGACGTAGGCACTTTATACTTCACGAGATGTTCGCTGCAGTAACTGATAAGCGTTTCTGCGGTTAGGGACGGATTATTGGTAACGACGAAGCTCATTACAGCTTCCCCTGTTTGAGGATCTGGGGCTCCCACAACGGCTGTTTCTGTCACTTCTGGGTGATTGTAAAGTACTTCCTCCACTTCTCTTGGGTACACATTATACCCGCCGACAAGAATCATATCTTTTTTTCGATCCACAATATAGAAATACCCTTCATCATCCACACGAGCCATATCTCCGGTATAAAGCCAGCCGTCCCGGATAGTGACCTCGGTTTCTTCCGGCATCTTATAATACCCTCTCATTACATTCGGACCTTTTACTACCAGTTCTCCTACTTCGCCTGCGGGTACTTCTTCCCCTAGTTCATCAACTACTTTATTTACGACGTTTTTGATATTTGTCCCAATCGAACCAGGTTTACGCGGGCGGTCTAATGGATTAAAGGCAGTGACCGGGGAGGCTTCAGAAAGACCATAGCCTTCAGAAACTTGGACATTGAAATGCTTTTCAAATGAATTTAGCAGAGCAACAGGCAGAGAAGAACCGCCGGAAATACAAATTCTCATATGTCTGAAGCTCTCCGCTTCCTCCTGTCCTTTATGGAGCAAGTAATTATACATCGTTGGAACGCCGGCAAATACGGTAGCTTGTTCGTTCTCCGCAGCATCGAAGACGGCTTGCGGGGAAAACTTAGGAATAACGAGGACAGTCCCTCCGTTCATTAATGGAGCATTCAGAGCTACGGTCAGGCAAAACACATGGAACATAGGTAAAGCAGCAATGACCCGGTCCTCATTATTAAATTGTAAGTAATCAGCCACATCCGAGGCATTGGAGTATAAATTGCGGTGCGTCAGCATAGCTCCCTTTGGTTTGCCCGTAGTCCCAGAAGTGTAAAGTATAACCGCAACGTCTTCCGGATCAAGCTCCGGACGATCGAAGTGAAGCGAACCTTCTGCCACCACTTTTGTAAACGGTTTCATTTTATCGTTTAATGAGGATTCGGAAAGGGACATGCCAGTCCCGGTATCAGCGGCAAAGTAGTCCTGGACATTCAGGCCATCATCCATATGTTCAAATTTCTCTAAAAGCACATCCATAGTGATGACTGCTTTCACGTCACCATTTTTCAAAATGTAGCTCATCTCATCTACTGTGTAAGTCGGATTAATCGGAATTACCGTAACCCCAGCTCTCAGAGAACCGTAAAGACCAATCATAAATAAGGGACTATTTCCACTTACTAATGCTACATGGTCTCCTTTTCCATACCCTAACGCTTTGAGGCTTGAGGCGAACTTAGTTACAGAAGCATCAAACTCTTCATAGCTTACCCGCTGTCCTTGAAATAGGTAAGCATCTTTAGAAGGGTTGTTTTGAGCGACTATGCCTAACTGATCACTTAAATTCATTATTGAGCATCCCCCTATGTATTTATAATGAATGAATAGTCATTCATTATATTAGTAAAAATATTCAATTTAATTATAAAATACTAAAAATTAATTAGCAACTCGTATAGAATGAACTTCCTTGGATAAAAAAAGCCGGTGCCCTGTAAAGAGCACCGACTCGGTTATTCATTAGTAAATCATATCAAGAAAATCCGTTCTGTCAATTTTTCCAAGGTAGTAAGAAATATCTTTATCTTCAAGCGCTTCAGCCAGTGCTTCACGCTCATACCGAGCACCAATTAATGCCTCTTCTATTTCACTAATATCTCCTACCCCAAAGAAATCGCCGTAAATTTTAGCATTTCGAATATAGCCTTTCGCAACGTCCAAACGAATGTCATAGCTTCCCGCTCCTTCAATTCGTTTCGTATGCTGAATATTAAATTTAGGGGACTTTCCATAATTCCACTCCCAATTCTTATACCGTTCATCGGCAAGTTTATGAATGCCTTCCCAATCCTTCTCTGTCAGCCGATATTGCGGGACATCATTAACATCTTCCACATCAAAAATGTAACGCAGAATTAAATCTTTAAATTCTTCCATGGTAATCTTTTCTTCGAGAAACTCAGAGATATTGGCAACACGGCTGCGAATCGATTTAATTCCTTTTGATTTAATTTTTTCAGTTTTTACATTTAAAGCGGAAACCACATTTTCTATTTCAGAATCTAGCATGAGCGTACCGTGGCTGAACATCCGCCCCCGGGTGGTGAATTGGGCATTTCCGGAGATTTTTCTGCCATCGACTACGATATCATTCCTGCCTGATAGTTCTGCTCCTACGCCAAGTTTCTGCAGCGCCTGAGTTACCGGCTCTGTAAATTTAGCAAAGTCGTGAAAGCTGTCTCCATCATCTTTAGTAATAAAACTAAAACTTAAATTCCCGAGGTCATGGTAGACGGCACCCCCTCCGGACAAACGTCGGACCACGTGAATTCCGTTCTTATCCACGTAATCCGTGTTTATTTCCTCCACTGTGTTCTGGTTTTTCCCAATAATAATTGAAGGTTCGTTAATGTAAAAGAGAAGGTACGTTTCATTAATATCTAGGTTTTTTAATGCGTATTCTTCTATAGCTAAATTGATGTGAGGATCATTAATTCCCTCATGGTCAATAAACAGCATACGTGTCATCCTTTCTGATGATATTTTCCTCCTCCTATTGTAATAAAACCGCCACCAATAAACAATTTATTGAGCGCTTCCTTTCCAGGTAAGTCCTTCCTTCGCTACAAAAATATGCCCATTAAACTGATCTTCTGCTTCCTGTCTCAGTCTCGTTAATTCACCAAAATGAGGAAGATGACTGAGCCACAGAGTTTCTACTTTTGCTTCCTGAGCTATAGAGGCCGCTTCCTCACTCGTCATATGCCCCGGTCCGCTGCCATCCATTCCTTTGAAAAAGTTGGTATCTGTAATAAGGAGGCTGGCATGCTTGGCGAAACTTGCCCACTCTGGAAAATAACTAGTATCAGCCGTGTAAACCAGATCGTCCTCTCCGTCCGATATTCTCATACCAAAACAAGGAACGGGGTGATTCGTCCTTTGGAAATCAATCGTGAACGGCCCAATCTGTAAAGTTTCTTCAGGCAGATAAGCTACCCCTTTAGTAAATTGATGGGACAATTGTGAAAAGGCAGCCTTATTCTCTTCATGACCATAAATCGGTAAAACGTCTTCCGAACCACTCAAAGTATTCTGAACAAGCCAGGAATACTGAAGTGGTCCGATGTCAGCGATATGATCATTATGATAGTGGGACAGGATCACTGCATCAAGATCTTTCACATGAATAAACTGCTGAAGCCGTGATAAGACTCCACTGCCGCAGTCGACTAGTAATTTATACCCGTTATGTTCTACTAAATAGCCGGAAGTAGCACTGCCAGCAGCTGGGTATGCACCCCAATAACCTATAATTGTCACTTTCATTATAATCTCTCCCTATAACTATTTGACTAATTATCAATTGTTTTATAACAGGTGGTTGATTTATGCATATTGTTATAATACAATGATTTTACATTAAAGAATTTGGAGGGGATCAATCGATGATGAACGTCCTTGAATTTTTCAGAAATCTTCCTAAGAAACAATGCTCCAATTGCGGCAAAACCATTCAGGAACAAGCAGACTGTTATGGAAATCTTTGCGAGAAATGTGACCATCCCGCCCGCTAAGAGATGCAGGCGAGATAAACAGAGGGTGAATGATTTTTCTTTTGGAGCAGCTAATCTAAGCTGCTTTTTTTGTTATAATACAGTTTTTTTGAGCAAGGATGTTCTGGTTCGTCATTTACGCTTCTGAAAATCTACATCATCTTATCCTACTTTTTTACTATACCCGCACTTACCTTAACAAAATCTGCTGATCGAAAGAACTAAAAATAAAAAATCCACGAAGTCGTGGATTTTTTTATTGCAGAGATAATTTTTTTCTTTTCGTAGAATTTCTAACTAGTAACTCATGATCATAGACGAAACGTTGATCGTTTCTTTGACTTTTGTGAATGATTTGACTGCACAATACCTCAATCGTTTTCTCTGCCATTTCCCGTACGGGCTGCTCTACAGTAGTAATGGAGGGCACCATCAGCAGAGAGATCATTTGATTGTCGAAACCTACTACAGCGATATCTGCTGGAATCTCCCATTCTGATTCACTAGCCTCGTAAATAATCCCTGCTGCTACCTCATCAGAACCCGTAAAGATTCCATCGACTTCTGGGAAATGCTTGGTAAGATAGTGGAAGACCTTCTGGCCATCACTCACATCCAATGCCCAGTCAATGATCATTTCTGAATGAAACGGAATAGCATGGTCCTGGAGGGCCTGGGTGAAACCTAATTTTCTTTCATAGGCAGCATGACTTTCATGCCCCCCGCTGACGTAAGCAATCTGTTTACAGCCTTGATCAATTAAATGACTAGTAGATTCATAGGCTGCTCTTCTCTGATCCATATGAATCATCGATACCTGTGCTTCTTCTTTATATTCGTTGCATAATACAATAGGTCCAGATTCCAAATACGGCTCGATGTCGCACCAATCGTTAATGACTGATGCCATCACCACGCCATCCACTTGTTTCGTTTTCAACAGCTGCAAATAATCCAGTTCTTTCTGCTTCGAATCATGAGTCTGGCAGACAATCACCTGATATCCCCACTCTGAAGCTTTCTCTTCCATAGCCTCTATTAAATTACCGAAAAAAGGGTTTCTTAATCTAGGTAATAACACAGCAATCGTTTCTGTTTTTTGACTGCGTAATCTTCTTGCGGATGAATTAGGTACGTATCCAAGTTCCTTCATTGCCTGAAGAATCCGACTCTTCTTTTCGTCAGTCACGTAAGGCTGATCGTTAATCACTCGTGATACGGTGGTCCTTGAAAGCCCCGCCAGCTTTGCTACATCTTCAATCGTAGCCATTCTTATTCCCCCTGCTGTCAGCTTGGTTATGAAATCGCTTTCAGTTTCAAGCATACTAATCCTCTCATTGACTTGCAAGAGTTTTCTGTATTAATAAATAGAAAAAACTGCCATCTATCAATGGCAGCCTTCTCTATTCAAAATGAAAATAATCTAATATTTGTTGAACCGCTGCTTCCCCTTGATCAATACAATCAGGAAGACCAATCCCCCGATATGAGCCGCCTGCTAAGCAAACGCCTGGAAGCTGCTCTTTCATTTGATTAGTAATTGCATCTAATCTATCTTTATGACCGACCGTATATTGCGGCATAGCGTTCGGCCAGCGGGATACTACAGAAAAATCCGGTCGTGCTTTAATCTTCATCGTTTTGTTTAAATCGCGGAGTACAATCTCCGTAATTTCTTCATCCGAAAGATCTACCACTTCCTGATCATTGGGTTTCCCAACAAAGCAGCGGAGAAGTACTTTCCCTTCCGGTGTGGAATGCGGCCACTTCTTGTGAGCCCACGTGCAAGCAGTTATGCGAAAATCGCTATTGCGTGAGACAACAAAGCCTGTTCCGTTAATATCTTTTTTTATCGCAGAGGCATCAAATGCCATCGCTACATTCGCTACCGATGTCGCCTGGGCTTCTTTGAAAGACTTAAAGATATCATACTGCGGAAGCATTCGTTCACAAGCATAGTGAGGAGCCGCAATGATAACGCCATCTGCTTTCTCCACGGTTCCATCACTAAGCAGCACATGATACTTTTTCTCTTTCTTCTCAATGTGATCGACTTTCGTATTCAATTGAACGGTATCCGGATCTAAGTGTGATTCTATCGCTTTCACTAATGATCCCAGGCCGTGAGTAAAGGTTCGAAACATGCTCGGCTTTTTCGCCTTCTTATCCGGCTTGGGCCGGGTTTTTCTAAGCCCTTTAATTAAACTGCCATATTCCTGTTCTAAATCGTAGAAGTTTGGGAAAGTCGATTGTAAGCTTAATTGATCAATATCCCCGGCATATATTCCAGATAACAAGGGTTCAATTAGATTTTCAACCACCTGATTTCCTAACCTTCTCCGGAAAAACAAACCGAGGGATTGATCGTCAGGTTTCTTTTTAGCAGGTTTAATTAAATCGAGACCTGCCCTAAGCTTACCTAGTGGAGAAAACAGCCCCGATATAAGAAACGGCCGGACTCGTGTCGGGACTCCCATAAAAGAGCCACTCGGCATTTTGTGCAATTTACCCTGGACTAATATATACGATTGTCCTGTACCATTAGGCACTAGCTCGTCCCCAAGACCAACCTCTTCCGCCAGTCTCGTTGCGCTCTTTTTTCTTTCAAGAAAGGAATCCGGTCCCCGTTCAATCGTAAATCCATCTCTCTTCACAGTTTCAATCTTACCACCAAGCTGACTGCCTGCTTCGATGAGCTTAACCTCAAGCGGCAGATTCTTTTCCCTTGCTTCTTTTTGTAAATAAAAAGCAGCTGTAAGACCTGCGATTCCTCCGCCTGCGATCACGACCTTCTTAACATCAGTCATAAAGAGACTGCACCTCGATTTTATCCAGTACTACATTAGCTAAAGTATCAATAAATTTCGGGTGAGTGTTTGGCATTTCCGGGCGATAGTAGTTTGCTCCTATTTCTTCACATACGACTTTGCACTCGTAGTCATTATCATATAGTACTTCTAAATGATCGGAGACAAAGCCTACCGGCGCATAAACAAAAGATGTATAGCCTTTCTTCTCATACAAGTCTCTTGTTAAATCCTGCACGTCCGGCCCTATCCAAGGATCCGGGGTGTTCCCTTCACTTTGCCAGCCGATTTCATATTGTGAGATCCCGGTGGCTTTCGATATTAATTCTGCTGTTTTCTTCAATTGATCCGGATAGGGATCTCCGCCTTCCAGGATCTTTTCAGGTAGGCTGTGAGCAGAAACAATCAGGCAGGTTTTCTGTTGTTCTTCTTCAGAAATTTTGGCATATTCTTCCAGAATTTTTTCTTTCCAGTATTGAATAAATCCTGGAGCATCATACCAGCTTTCAACCGAACGAATCGTAATGCCGTGCTTCTCTGCCTCTTCCTGAGCGCGGCCGTTGTAAGATTTCACGCTGAACGTAGAGTAGTGTGGAGCAAGTACAATCGAAACAGCTTCCTCAATACCGTCGCGCGCCATTTGTTCCACGGCATCTTCAACAAAAGGTTCAATATGCTTCAATCCTAAATATAATTTAAATTCTACTTCGCTCTGTTTACCATTTAGGGATTTCTGAAGCGCTTTTCCCTGATCCTCCGTGATCGTTGCGAGCGGAGAAATTCCGCCAATAGCATCATAACGGTTTCTTAAATCCAGAAGCATTTCCTCAGATGGTTTGCGTCCTCTGCGGATATGAGTGTAATATCTTTCTAAATCTTCTTCTTTATATGGAGTACCATAGGCCATTACCAGCAGCCCAACTTGCTTTTTCGCCATTATTGTCACCTCTTAATTCGATTTGGAATAGTCATGAATCAACTGAGTCAGCCTTTTCAACGTTTCCGGCTGTATGTCAGGGGTCACCCCATGGCCTAAATTAAAAATGTGAGCCGGGTGGTTTTTCCCTTCATCGACTATACGCTTTGCCCGCTCCTCGATAACATTCCAGTCGGATAGCAGAATGGAAGGATCCAGATTCCCCTGAAGCGGTTTCGTAATCCCAAGCTCTCTCGCTTCTGGAATGGATAGACGCCAATCCAACCCTACTACATCACAAGGTAAGTCGTTCCATTCCAGAGCTAAGTGTCTTGCTCCCACACCAAATAAAATGAGTGGAACTTCTTCTGTTTTCAATTCAGTAAATATCCGATCCATTACAGGCTTAATAAACACACGATAGTCCTCGGCATTGAGTGCTCCCACCCAGGAATCAAATATTTGAATTGCCTTCGCTCCAGCTGCTGTCTGTGCCCGGACATATGTAATGACCATGTCTGCCAGCTTATCCATGAGAAGAAACCAGGTTTGGGGTTCGCTGTACATTAGGGATTTAGTCTTATTATAATTCTTCGAAGGGCCGCCCTCAATCATATAGCTTGCAAGCGTGAATGGGGCACCACTAAATCCTATCAATGGCACATTTAATTGCTCCCTGGTTAATAGGCGAATAGTGTCTAGTACATAAGGCACGTCAGATTCGGGATCAATCTCTCCCAGTTTTTCCACATCTGCCTTCGTCTTCACTGGGTTGTGAATCACCGGCCCTATCCCTTTCTTAATCTCTACGTCTACTCCAATTGCAGGGAGCGGTGACATAATGTCTTTATATAATATAGCTGCATCGACTCCGTACTGTTCAACCGGAAGCCGCGTGACATAAGCACATAGCTCCGGCTGATGAGTAATTTCAAATAGCGAATATTTCTCCTTCAGTTTACGGTATTCAGGCTGTGATCTTCCCGCCTGACGCATAAACCAAACAGGGGTGTGTGATGTTTCTTCTCCTCGAAAAGCTTTTAATATCGTGTCATTGAATTCGTTTGTCATGATTAAATACTCCTTTACCAGCGTTCATCTTTCATCCGATTTTACTATACCGATTATTTAATCTTCTGTATAGAGAAAGTACTTTCTTGTCACAAGATTGTGCTTTTATTCACAGCTTGAATTGTATAGAAACTTGATTCGATGGGTCTCCCTCTCTGCCGGTGAGCGGATCAACAGGAACGACGTAATAATTTCTCTGCTTAAATACATTAAATCCAGTCACGGTGTATGTTCCTTTTCCCTTCACTTCTCCTATGTTAACATCATCTCCATCTTCCACACGATAAATGCGGTAAATGATACGATTGTCTCCGGCCGGGGTCCACTCCAGTTCTCCCTTTAATAGAGAAATCCCGCCAAAGGAGAGCTGGCTTGTTAAATCTTTGATTTCGGGCAGATGGACAGGCTTAGGCAGCGACTTTACTCCTTCAGGTACAGGGAACTCAGATTTCAAATTCTTTCTCTGATCGATTTCCGTCAAAATTGACTTCATGAGTTTAGTTGGATATTCACTTCCGCCATTCAAGTAATAATCTTTGCCTGCTTGATCATAGCCCATCCAAAGAGATCCAGCATATTCCGGCGTGTATCCCGCAAACCACACATCTTTATTCTTCCCTTTTACAGTGGGGTGCTGCTGTGTTCCAGTCTTGCCGGCTAAGGCTTTCGAATAACTCCCTGGTTTAGCTGTTCCTGCTTCAACAGTAGTTTGCAGCATTTCTGTCAAATCCCATGCCGCTTGTTTATTAAAGACTTGTGTCGCAGAAGCGGTATGCCTCTCGATTACTTTGCCATTTCGATCGATAATTCGCTGAATAGTAAAGCTGTCCATTACTTTTCCGTTGTTTGCTAAACTGCCATAGGCATCAGTCATCTGCAGGGTGGAATATCCCTTGCTTAGCCCTCCCAGTGCGATAGCAAGTCCCTTGTCGCTGGTTTCCAAACCAAGGTTCTTTAAGTACTCCTTGGAGTTAGAGATACCGATCTGATCCAGCAGCCATACAGCTGGTGCATTCTTGGATTCAACTAGTGCCTCATACAAAGACACAGCTCCGTTATACTGGTCATCATAGTTCCGTGGTTGATAATCTCCATAATTATTAGGTTCATCTACAAGTAACGAATAAGGAACAAAACGAGGACCTGATAATGCCGGACCATATACAGCAAGTGGTTTAATGGTAGACCCGGGCTGATGCTTGGTCATTACTCTGTTAAGGTCACCGTGGTTGAAATTCCTGCCGCCTACCGCTGCCACAATAGCTCCGCTTGAGGTATCCATCATCGTTAAAGCCCCTTCTACTTGCTTTTTTGAACCTGGGACGAACTCGCCATTTTTCATTTGCTTGGCAGCAATCCTTTGAATGTCTGGGTCCATCTCTGCAACAATTCGATAACCCCCTCGTTTTAATTCATCACGCGAGAGGTTATAGCGATCGGCAGCTTCTTGAATCACTAAGTCTACATAACTATTCGACCACGTCTCTTCTTTTTGCTTAGTTTTACTTACAGCAAGTGTTGTCCCTTGCATCCTGAGCATTTTGTTCACTTTGATCATTCCCAAATCTTCCATGCGTGAAAGGACGAGATCACGTCTCCGCTTCGCTTCTTGGGGATGATCAAATGGGGAATAATGGTTAGGGGCTTTGGGAAGTCCCGCGAGCAGGGCACCCTGCGCAGTCGATAATTCGGAGACATCTTTATTAAAATAATGACGGGCAGCCGCTCCAATCCCGTACACTCCGTCTCCAAAATAAATTTGGTTCAAATACAGTTCTAACAATTCATCTTTCGAATAATTGCGTTCTAAATAAATGGCCCCCATGACTTCTTTTGTTTTTCTCATATAAGTTTTATCATTCGTTAAGTACACATTTTTCACTAATTGCTGAGTGATGGTACTCCCGCCCTCTACTTTCTTCCTTGCCGCTACATCGCGAAAAATCGCTCTGCCGATCGACTGGACATCAATGCCGGCATGTTGATAAAAGCGGCTGTCTTCAATAGCAACGAAAGCATTCTGTACAGGCTTCGGGATATCGGATAAAGGTACGACCTGACGATGCTTTGAGTATATTTCCTCGATTACTTGGCCATCCTTTGTTTCCACGGTGGATAAGGAATCGAATACCAGTTTTTTATCGTCCACGACAACTCTTCCGCCGAAAATAATAATAAAATAACCTAAGAGAGCTAATAATAACGAGCCTGTAACTATCATGACAGGCCATTTAAACCGGCGGATCCAACGGGGGAAATCCGGCAGTTGGTCTTTAATGTTCAACAGCACATGCACCCTTTCTAAAATCCTCATGAGGTCCTCTTTTAACTTGCTACGACTCCATTCATATTGCTAAACTGAAAATAATGAAGGAAAGGAGCTAACCGTATGAAAGTATCTATGACAAATGGTACCGCGAACTACTTAGCAAAACTAGCTCAGCAGCACCCGGATGCCGGCCTGTTATTTATGCAGGACCACGATAAAACAGTTGCCTATTATGAAGGTGAAGACCTATCTATTTTTGAAGAAGGCAGAAACTTTGAAGTAGTTGATGCCACTGGAAGCCTTTTAGAGACCGGTTACGTCGTGATGAATAATATTCCCGTTTCTTATGAAGGTCGTCCGGTTTTCGAAGATCGCTTTAAAAACAGGGCCGGGCAAGTGGAAAACAGAGAGGGCTTCCAAGCGATCCGTATATTACGACCGCTGAAAGGAAACACGTATATTGTTCTCACCCAATGGCGTAATGCACAGGATTTTGAGGACTGGAAAAACTCTCAATCATTCGATGAAGCCCATAAGAATTCCGGACCTAAACATACAAAGAAACCTTCCTTTATTGATGGTCCCGCCTACATTACAAAGTATCACATGACTCAACTAGAAGAATAACACAGCAAAAGTGAGCAGCCAGTGGCCGCTCACTTTTTTTCCATGATTTAATCTTTACCTGCTTGTTTTTGAAAGAAATCCTTATAAGCAGATTCGGGGTTCTCTCCTACAATCCTCGCCGTTTCTTCCCCATCTTCAAAGTGGATTATGGTTGGAGTCCCTTCAATCTTATACTTTTGCCACTGACTTTGAAATTCGAGCACATTCATTTTTAATAAATCTACTCCCATATCCTTAGCGAGAGGCACAACTATAGGAGTCGTGCGCTTACAATGCGAGCATTCAGGACTAAAGAAATAAACGGTAGTAGACTCGCCTGATTTGATTTGTTTCTCTAGATCATCCGGCTGAATAATATTTTGGTAGAGTGGATCATCCAGCAGGTCAATAGTCGATTGCTTTAAATTATTCTTCCCATATGGATTGCCTTCTGATTTCTTTGATCCTTGATAATTGACGACTACCGCTAAGATCACTAGGAGAAGTACTAGGCCTCCTCCAAAAATTAACATGTTTTTTTTCATGAAACGTTACTCCTTTGCTTCATCAGCAGGTTCAAATGACTAATGAAAATAATGATAAATGCTGTGCCTGCTAAAAAGGGAATCGTAATAAATCCAAATACGTTTATATACTCTCCGTTACAAGGAACAATCCCGCATGATTCTCCCGCTGATTCCAACGCAGGAATCTTTTGAATTAAATAATGATAGATTGAAACCAGCATTCCGATACCGCTTAAGATCAATCCAGGGAAAGCCATATTCAAATTCTTCTTTAATAAAGCTGAACCGTGAATAATCACCAGCGGATACATTAAAATCCTTTGATACCAGCATAGTTCACACGGGGTATAGCCTAGTACCTGAGAAAAAAACAAACTTCCAAGTGTTGCTATAAGGGCGGCTGCCCACATTAAAAATAGTAAATTTTCATTCGCAGATTTCATGTCTCACGTTCCTTTCAACCTCTCCCAATGCTATTATACTAGGTATGAAAGGGAAAACAAATACTTGCTATAGAAATTCGAATGATGTAACCAAACTGTCACAAATGTGAACGTTCTTATTTAATGAAAAGCACTGGTGAATTTTCATTAGGGCATTTTTTGGAGATCTCCCTCTAAACCACTTCCGTGAATTATTTTTAGATGGCCGATCCACCATCCCACTTGCGAATAAAAAAATAATACCGGCCTATAAGCAGCACCGGCAGAATGAACCTTGCTAAAATGCACGCTACAGTGTTTTATTCAAGGCTTTCTTACTAATTGGTTGCGGTGAGCATAAACAGCTGCCTGCGTTCGATCTTGTACATTAAGCTTGCTCAAAATACTACTCACATGAGTCTTTACCGTCTTGATTCCTATATAGAGTGACTCGCTAATCTCCTGGTTGGTCATCCCTTCCCCGATACACATAAGCACTTCGAGTTCCCGCTTCGTAAGCTCATCATGAAGCTTCTTATCAGGATTTTGGAATCTAGTCATTAGTTTAGTCGCCACTTTGGGCTCTATGACGTTTTCTCCTCGGGCAGCTTTTTTAATTGCTTGAGCAATTTCATCGGCAGACGATGTTTTCAGCATGTAACTGAATGCTCCTGCTTCAAGCGCAGGAAATACTTTTTCGTCATCATAATAGCTCGTTAAGATAATAATCTTGCATGTCTCTGTATTCATAATTTCCTTAGTAGCTTCGATTCCTGTACCGTTTTCCATGATCAGGTCCATCAAAACGACATCCGGCTTTAGTTTCTTAACTAGTTCTGTTCCTTCAAAACCACTCGATGCTTCCCCAACTATCTCTAAATCTTTTTCCGTATTTAAATAAGCAATAACTCCTTTTCGAACGACATCATGGTCATCTACCACTACTACCCGAATCATGGGCCACCCTCCTCTAGTTGAGTTTGCATCGGAATACGCATCTCAATGTAAGTACCCTCTCCCACTCTGGAGCGGATTTTGAAATCTCCTCCAATTTCTTCGCATCGCTCTCGCATTGTTTTCAATCCATAAGACGTTTTATTAGATTTTTTCTCTTCAATTTGAAATCCAGTTCCATTATCACTAATGTGCAAGAATACTTCTCCCTGATAGGGAACCATTTCAATGGAAGCTTCACCTGCATTCGCGTGCCGGAGGATATTAGAAAGAGCCTCCTGGACCACGCGGAATACTTGTTCTTCCGTACTTTGCGGCAGCCCTTGTACGTTTTGAATATCCAGCTTAAATTCGAGCTTACATTTTTGTTTCAATTCTTCAATAAGTTTAATTATTCCTTCTGACAACGTGTCTCCCGATAAATGGACGGGTCGTAAATGGAGGAGCAGGGCCCTCATTTCTGTTTGTGCCTGAAGAGCCATTTGTGTAATTTCGTGAAGCTGTTCTTTCGCTTGTGATTGATTCTGATCAAACGACCGCTCACAGGCTTGTGCCATCATCGATAGAGCAAATAGCTGCTGACTCACCGCATCATGAAGATCTCTGGCCAGACGTTGACGTTCTTCAATGGTCGCTGCTTTATGAGCACTCCTGGCTAAATCACTTTTTTCATTGGCAAGCTTTAATAGTGACTTTCTTTGCTGATCCAGCTTTTCCCCAAGGCCATTCAGCTCGTCTCCAAGGTCGGCTATTTCATCATTTTCACTAAAATAAATTCTAGATGATAATTCACCTAGCGAAAATTGAGTGATCATGGTAGAAATATAATCGATTCGCTTTTTTAAGTCCCCGCTTGACCGGAATCCTGCATACAAAGCCATGACAAAACCTATCACTACATAAATAAGAATAAAGAAAAGGATGGCTCCAGCCGTAAGCCATTGCGGCTGAAACCAAACGTAAATCGATAAAAACACAGCAAGTAAAATAAAAATATTTAAAGTGAGCCCATAGAGATGCGAACGAATGTACATATACCGGATACTATTTAATTGTTTCAGCATTCACTCCATCCCCTTACACTTGATCAATACGAATTGAACCCACACTAAACTCGATGTATAAACTCAGCCGTCTAGCTGCTTGTTCGTAATCTTCCGTTTCATAAGTCAATTGGCGCTGAAGTCCGTTCGTACTCTCATTCACCACTTTGATATCCCCTGTGCGCATTTTGGCTTCCACTCGAAATGGCACATTTTTTGGAATGATCATTTTCACATCTCCGATCCAGCCTCTTACCGTGATCGGTGTATCCTTATCGGGAATAAAAGCTTTGGTGAAATCAAATTGGTAATCCCCAATTCCATTCCATAGATCCATAGGTTCGACTTTCCAATTGTCCTGCTTATATTGCTGACTTCCGATGAACATCTTATTTGATTTCGCGGCTGACTGCTTCCTTTTATTTTTTTTAAATGGATCTTCTTTTCCTTCCGAATCATAGTGAATCTCTAACCGTCTCTTCGTCTTTCCCCCCTGAAAAAATAAATGAAAACCAATATAAATAAATAGTAACGGCCAGAGCTTTAACACATCGCCAAGAGTGAAAGTAAGAACTTGTAAACGATCTAAAATTAACAATACTCCCAGCACCGTCAAGAAAGACCCCCATACCCATGATCCCCCTCTTCCACTCAAATGATCAGCCCACAGTTTTATCCCTGCCCCCGCTAGCAAAACAGGATAAATATTTTCCCAGCTGAAATTCATTTCCAGGGAAATAATGCCTACATTAGCTAGAAGCAGGAGTACCCCCACCGCTACTAGACCTAATGCTAATAAATAATTGCCCAGTCTATGCCTCATTTTAATCACCCTTTATCCATCCTTCTATAGTTGTTATTCTATTGATCGCCTTCCTACTCCTTTTATTTATTCGTAGGAGAAGCTTAAAATTTTCTGATTTTTAAAGTAAAGAAGAGCTATAACAGCCACTACTAATCCACCAGTAATGGTAATGAACTGAATACTTATACCGGCAGCAATTAAGCTTGAGGTGACCAGATAAGAAATGGGTACCAGTCCTGTAGATACTGTCATTAATAAACTGAGCACCCTGCCAATCATCGCCTGGTCGGTTGTTTGCTGGACCATAGTTATTAATGGAACATTAACAAATTGAAGCAAAAATCCAATACACAGAAACAATCCAGCATTGATATAAAGCCCAATACCTAAACCGCTTATTGCATATAATCCGCCAAATAACGTAATACTTGCCAGCATAAGATAGCCGGGTTTCTTTATCGCTCCAATTGAGGCTAATAAGATGGAACCGAAAAGAGCCCCTCCACCTAATGATACTTCTAAAGTGGTTAACCCCAAAGCATCTGCATGGAATACATCTTTAACCATGAGGGGGATTCCGATACTTAGCGGACCAGTTACAAAAAAATTCAAGAAGAGAGCCATTACCATGACGGATGCAAGAAAATTATGGTTTCTAACATAGGCGATGCCTTCTTTAAATTCGGACCAAGCCCCGATATTGTTTAGTCTTTCTTTCGTTTTATTCACTCGTATTTGAAAGACGGTGAGCGAGGAAAGCAGCAGCATAGCACCCGCCAGCATAAACACCCCTTTGAAGCCAACCAGATAAATAAAGCTTCCCCCTGCAAGCGGGCCTAAAATCGGGCTGATTTGATTGGTCATTTGGATAAGTGCATTTCCCTTTTGTAATTGCTCCCCTTCCAAGATAGTGGAAGTCAAAGAATTCACAGCTGGATGACTGAACGCATCACTCACCCCAAATAATGCCGCGAATGTTATAAGGTGCCAAGGAGCAATCTGATTGTTCATCACTAATATGAGAATGACCCCTACCAAGCAGGCTCTTGATAAATCTGAAAGGAAAAGGATCGTTCGTTTATTAAATCGATCAGCAATAATTCCTCCGGTAGTCATAAACAACAGTCTTGGAACAGAAGCTGCTAGAAATAAAAATCCGAATAACGAACGATTGCCAGTGATTGAAAGCATCAGCCACTCTACACCAATAAGATAAACATAATAACCTGGAGCAGAAAAAAACGCCCCTGTAAATAAGAATAAAAAATTCCGATTTTTAAATACACTCGTATTTTCTGAAGAAATCATCCCTGTCTGCTCTGCATTCCTCATCGTAATCGCGCTCCCCATTAGTTCTTACTCTTACTATAAGAAAATCTAGTAATCATTGTAACGAGCGCCAGTTGGTCCTCTTCTCCGTCTTGAGGCTGATTTTTTCAGAATTTCAGGTACATCTTGTCTGTCGTGTACGTTTAAAGGAACTAGATCCGGGAATATTGATTAAGGTACAATACTTACTTATGAAAGGATGTAGTTTTATGGATGAAAAAATGAAAGCACTAATTGACGGACTGAACGAAGATTTAGCTAACGAGTATTCTGCATCTATTATGTACACATATAACGCCGCGGTCGTTTCTGGACTGTACCGCTCTGTATTAAAGCCTTTCTTTGAAAGTGAAGTGGAAGACGAACAGGGGCACGCGCTTTACTTAGCTGAAAAGATCAGCACTCTTGGCGGAACTCCAACTACGACGCCTGCTGAGGTCAAACAATTTAAAGATGTAAAAGACATGCTGCAAGAAGCAAGAAATGCAGAATATGATACCATTAAACGCTATGAAGAACGCAAGCAGCAAGCGGAGGAATTAAATCTAACTGAGCTTTCTGTTAAGCTTGATGATTTAATTTCAGACGAAACGGGTCATATGGAAGAAATCGATCGTCTATTACAAGATTCCCGCTTACATTCTTAATCGAAAACCTTTAACAAAACCTAAATAAATGAATTTACTGATTAATAAAACCCGGACCACCGATTCTGATGGTCCGGGTTTTATTTCATTTACTAGTTCTCTTTATTTTGTATTGGCCGCCCAGCCCCTCGAGTCATAAGTCAATCGCCTGCGTGGATAAAGAGCGATCCACTCCGCCGCTTGATTTATGCTTGTCGGGCCTCCCAGGTCGGTTTCGCTTTTGACTTTTATTTTTCAGAATGCTCTGATATATTGTGGAGTATAGAGGGGGAAAAAATTTATGTGGGATAATTTATTTCAAGCAATAGATGAACACTATGAAAAAATGGTTCAGACTCGGAGGTTTTTACACCAGCATCCTGAGCTTTCCTTTCAAGAAACTGAAACAGCCAATTTTATTGCAGATACATATAAACGACTGGGCATCTCTTATCAAACACAAGTAGGCGGCAATGGAATAGTTGCGACTCTTGAAGGCGGCAGACCTGGTAAAACGGTCGCTCTGCGTGCGGATTTTGACGCCTTGCCTATCCAAGAAGAAAACGATGTAGCGTACAAGTCTCAACGTGAAGGTGTTATGCATGCTTGTGGACACGATGGTCATACTGCTGCTTTATTAGGACTTGCCGAAGCTGTACTTCCTTTTCAAGACCAACTTCCCGGTGCCCTAGTATTCATCCACCAACATGCAGAAGAAATGCCCCCAGGCGGTGCCAAAGCGATGATTGAAGACGGGGCTTTAGACCAGGTTGATGCAGTTTTTGGCACTCATCTATGGGCTAGTACACCCTTTGGGACGATTGAGACCTCTAAAGGAGCCTTTATGGCGGGAGCTGACAAATTTGAAATTACGATTCAGGGTAAAGGGGGACACGGAGCACAGCCTCATTTAACGAAAGATGCCATTGTTATTGCATCACAACTAGTTACTTCCTTACAGCAAGTAGTAAGCAGGAGAGTCGATCCATTAAGTACTGCTGTGCTTACGATAGGAGAATTGCAAGCTGGAAGGGCATTTAATGTCATTGCGGACACTGCTAAACTTACCGGAACAGTCCGGACTTTCGATGAAACGGTGCAGAAGGACATCTTAGAAGAAATGGATAAAATCATTCAGGGGACATGTCATGCAAGCGGCGCTGATTATAAATTTGACTATGATAAGGGATATCCTCCTGTGGTTAATCATAAGAAAGAAGCGGAAATCATTCTTAACCATGCTGATCAGGCTGACCCCGGACTAACAACCAGAGAAACAGCCCCCGCCATGGCAGCAGAAGATTTCGCTTATTATTTGCTCGAGAAACCCGGCGCATTTTATTTTACAGGGGCTCAGTTACCAGACCATAATTATCCTCATCACCATCCGAAGTTTGATTTTGATGAAAGAGCTCTGCCTCACGCGGCCAAAACGCTTATCCAAGCTTATCTTAATTATCAGGAAGCTAATAACTAATGGGACAGCAGACGGAGACGGCAGCCATTCATTGCCGTTTCCCCTAATTGGGAAAGCAGCCGGCCATTTGCTACGTAACCTACAAAAGCACCGATTCCCGGTACAAGTTGAAGAATCTTCACTAAATCCAGCGTATCTCTATATTCAATTTGCAAAGATTTCCAGTCCAGTTGTTTTCTTTCCAAAGGAACTTGATCCCAATTCAAAACAATTTCCCGGACTCGATCTCTTTCCCGATCACTCGAGAACGCCAGCATAAAAAGGTGAAGAAGATAAACTCTTTCCTCATATTTATTTACATCAAGTCCATAGATTTGACCCATATCAAATAAAAACTTCATTTTAATACTTAACAATAATGGAAAGTCCGCTGCTCCAAGCCAGAATCCTCCAAGTCCCGTACCTGCTCCCTCCCATGAGGCCAGCTTTTTGTATTGATTTAACCGTTCTTTAATCAGTTCCTCCTTTTGAGCAAAAGACCAGTCTGGATTCAATGAAATTGGCCGGATGTATTCCGATGAGGTCAAGGATAGTTCTATCATTTTCCTTATACTCTCCGTTACAATGACATGGACTTTGTCCGGAATCCGATTATTGATTGAAGACTGCACTCGCTTAGATGTGCGCTTCACTAGAGAGGACCTTTTTTCTAAAGAACGGCTCCACCGTATAGCTTCTTTGTAAACTTGAGTTTGATAATCCACGACTACCTTCTCCTTTTACTTAATTTCAAGAATCATGAGGATGCCTTCAATTAACGGGGATGTGGCCCTTTACGCTTTTTTATCATTCGTTCATTTGCTTACAACTGACATCAGAATTTTCGTGTTTCTTGAAGGGATTCGAAATCTTTTTATGGTCAATGTACGGAGGGAATCGGTGAGACTCCTAGGGGAATTGCGAGACCCCGAAGAGCATTGCTCAAGGAGGCTCAGCGAACGTCCCGCGAAAAGTGGAGTCCCTATACACTTACTCCAGTCTTAAATCTTCATACCAATTTTTGCTTAATATACCCTTGGACAAATGCCAGACTGAATAGTCCTCCTCCGATCCATACTACTAGCAATCCCGTCAAATTCCATTGAAAGATAAACAATAAACCAAACAACAGTGTCTGGAACAACATAAGCTTCCTTAGCCAATTTAATAACGCTGCTTGTTTCCATTCTTTTTTCAAAGGATATATATCAAGCCAGGCAATCGTGCGATGATGGTTCCATAGAGACATCATCTGAAATGCAGTTAAGTACAAGAATAGAATGGCAAATGAGATTTTCACCCATAAATTGGGAACAAACCATATTGCCAGTCCCCCAATTACTAGTAGCCTCACATACATCCCCAGATAATCACTGCTTCTTATAAAGGTAATCCTATATAAATAATCATACGTCCGGTCTTGACGAAAGTTCACGGATGACAAGAGCACCTTTACTATTCCGTGACGTTTCTTTACCGTGTTTTTCAGATGAGGTACATCTGTAAACATATTAGCAATCCGGTAAAATGCCCTCATTCTCGCCTGGTCTTTACTCACCAACAGATCCCATGGCAGTCCCGCTTTCTGGCGTGCCAGATAATACGTGTAGAGCATAAGGACCACAAGCAGTATTGTAAGGATACTTGCAAATACCCATTCTCCTATCGTCAAAAAGTAAAAAAGAGCACAGCTCAAAAGGAACTTAGCCACTTGGTCAAAAAATCTTGTCCGGGGATTCCTTTCTTTCAGCATCCACCAGTTGGACATCATATTCCACACTTTAACGACTAGCACAATTCCGATCATGATTAGATAGTACTTCCCTGCCTCAGGATAAGAAGCATGATAAAGCGGACCGAGAGCAGCAGCGATTAAAACTACGATATATAACTGGATAATAAAGCTGTAATATAAGCACCTTCTAAAATAATCCTGAAGCTGGTACTCCGCTGGCAGAAGAAACACAAGATCAGGTTCCTTTAATAACGTCCTTACCGGGCTGTAGCTTGCGATAAAGCCAAAGGCTATACCAACTACCCAAGCCGTCGGAAAAGAGTCAGGAAGCTCTGTGAGCCACCTCTGATAATAGAAAGAAAGAGCAGAAATAAAAAAAATCATAGCTACTGCAATATGGCCGTTAAATATATAGCGAAGATACCGGCTGGTTTCTTTCAAGTGGTCGGAAAATCGCTGGGTCCAAAACTGCTTCGCTTTAATCATTGGGATCTTCCTTTGTGAGCTGTACATAAATTTCATCCAAAGAAGCTCCAGGGGCTTTAAATGATTGCTGTAATTCAGCCAGTGTCCCCATTGCCCTGATCACGCCGTCGTGTAAGATAACAAAGCGGTCACAATATTTTTCAGCCGTAGCTAATATGTGAGTAGACATTAATATGCCGGCCCCTTTTTCTTTCATTTCTTCCATTAAATTCAAGTAAGACTGAATACCTAAAGGGTCTAAACCAACAAAAGGTTCGTCCACAATATAAAGCTCTGGTTCGATCAAAAAAGCACACATGATCATCACCTTCTGCCGCATTCCTTTTGAAAAATGAACTGGAAACCATTTTAATTTCTTCTCCATTCGAAATTCCTTTAGTAAAGGGGGCAGCCGCTTTTCAAACGTGGCCTCCGGTATGTTATAAGCCATAGCAGTAAGCTTAAGATGTTCATGCAGGGTAAGTTCATCATAAAGAATGGGCATTTCAGGGATATAAGCTAACTGCTGGCGATAAGTTTCAGGATTCTCTTCAAACGAAGTACCATTAATGGAAACTTTGCCTTTCTTCGCTTCCATCATTCCTATGACATGCTTAATTGTGGTACTCTTGCCGGCCCCATTTAAGCCAATTAATCCAATAATTTCTTTAGGGAAAACGTCAAAAGATATGCCATGTAAGACATTTTTATGGGTATAACCTCCATGAAGGTTATCAATATGTAATAACGATTGCATTTTAGAATCCCTCGTTTCATAAGCTTCACATTCTTTACAAATTTTATCACACTTTTATTAGCGCTTGTACTAAAGAACAGAAGTAGGTCTTAATCGAGTATTAATCCTTCAATATGATACAATGATACAAAACTTTACAAGGAGATGAGCACATGCCAGAACATAATGACTGTATCTTTTGCAAGATTATTAACGGAGAAATTCCTTCCGCTAAGGTTTATGAAGATAACGAGGTATACGCCTTTCTTGATATTAGTCAAGTAACAAAAGGTCATACGCTTGTTGTGCCTAAACAGCACACGAAGAATATTTATGAAGCAGACGACAAATTAGCGGAAAGTTTATTCGCCCGTATCCCTAAAATTGCGAACGCTATTAAGAAGACGTACCAGCCTGCTGGCATGAACATATTAAATAATAATGAAGAACCAGCTGGACAATCCGTCTTCCATCTCCATATCCACCTGCTGCCTCGTTACGGAGAACAAGATGGATTCCAGGCAAAGTGGAAGGTACATTCAGACGATTATTCCACTGAAGACTTGCAGGAAATTGCAGAAAACATCCACAATAACATTTAAGCTGCACTATTTTGTTTTTGAGATAAAGATTTGCTATAATCCATATATGCGCTCGCTTGCGGTCGACAGGACACGTTAGGAACGCAGAATAGAGTTGAGACTAGTTTGAGCTGAGGAGAGATGATTAAATGAATACAAGAATTTTAGTAATGCTTTCATTACTCATTGGAATTGGTACCGTTCTGCACTATATTATGCCGCCTTTTTTCTTTGGAATGCGGCCGGATATGATGTTAGCCATGATGTTTTTAGGAATCATGTTTTTTCCGGGTCTGCGTTATGTCATAGTTCTTGCAGCTGCTACGGGAATTATTTCAGCACTGACCACTACTGTTCCCGGCGGACAGCTAGCGAACCTTATTGATAAGCCAGTTACTGCCCTGACATTCTTTGGGTTGTATCTCCTGGTTAAGAAAAAAATGAATGATAAATGGACCCCGTCCATTCTTACAGCAGCTGGCACCATGGTCAGCGGCGGAGTGTTCTTGAGTGTCGTATTATTTGTTATCGGATTAATGCATGCCAGCTTTGCTGTTATGTTTATGACCGTTGTTCTGCCAACAGCACTGCTGAATGGCTTCTTGATGGCCATCATCTATCCGATTGCTCAAGGGATTATCAAACGTGCCCGCCTACCCCAATCCGTCAGCTATCGATAAGATCAATGAACTAACAGTGAATCGAAAGACTAAGGTCACTACAGTGGAGAGCCATGTAGTGACCTTATTAGACTCATGAATATCTGCATCTATCGACATGTTTTCTGTATCTTTTTTATTTATTTTAGGTTTCAATCATACATATTAAGAGAAAATAATAATACTAGGTGGTTGGAAAGGGGTTTTTATAATGCCAAACGGAAAATCGTTAGTTTTAGGAATTGTAGTAGGTGGCGTCGCAGGAGCGGCCTATACCTTGTTTAATACACCTTCCTCAGGCCGTGATTTCAGAGAAAATGCTCGTTTAAAAAGCGAGAACCTTAAGAATATGGTCTTTAGTTTGAAGGAAGATGGACTACAGCTTAAGGACCAAATCGCACAAACTTCAAAAGAAGGCGCAGAGTTGATTAAAGAACTATCTGAAGATGTAAAATCTTCGATAGAAAGCTGGAAGAAAACAGTTGAGCCCCACCAGAAGAATATCCAGAAGTATTTAGAACAAATTGAAGCCAGCTTAAAAGAACTTGAAGAAAAAGCGAAAGCTGAACAGCCAAATGGAGATGACACTCAGCCAAGTCATGAAGTGATCAATCATCAATAAAATTCAGCATCTAGACCCGTGTCTTCCAAAGATACGGGTCCTTTTTCTTATAAAATACCTCCATCCTGTTTTCCCGTAC
Organism: Halobacillus rhizosphaerae; assembly: GCF_046719735.1. Classification (NCBI taxonomy): domain Bacteria; kingdom Bacillati; phylum Bacillota; class Bacilli; order Caryophanales; family Bacillaceae; genus Halobacillus; species Halobacillus rhizosphaerae. Next base: position 44,509 of record NZ_JAUTWQ010000004.1, on the reverse strand, counting down.
ATGAAACAGGATTAGAAAAGACATACGTTTCTGCCTAAGCTTATTAAGCAATGATCTAGCTGCGGAGCCAGCTAAAAAAAGACCCGAACCCATGGAAATCCACGGTTCGGGTCTTTTTATTGAATCCTTTTGTTTTTATAACAGATATAATCATTAATCTCCACGCTGAGTATTCAAATTCTGAGTAAAACGGTCAATAATAATGGCTAAGATTACGATGCCAAGACCAGCTACGAACCCAGTCCCTACTTCTGCACGCTGTAATCCAGTAATAACCATTTGCCCTAAGCCTTTCGCACCAATCATGGATGCGATTACTACCATTGACAAAGCAAGCATTACAGTTTGGTTAATTCCTGCCATAATGGTCTTCTTAGCCATTGGCAATTGAACTTTAAATAGCTTCTGTATTCCTGTCGTTCCGAATGAATCTGATGCTTCAATTAACTCATGAGACACCTGCCGGATTCCCAAGTTCGTGAATCGTACGGTTGGCGGTGTCGCGAAAATGACGGAAGCAAACACACCTGGAACCATTCCTATACTGAAGAATGCTACTGCAGGAATTAAATATACGAACGCAGGCATAGTCTGCATAAAGTCAAGGACAGGTGTGAAAATACTTTGAACTGTAGAGTTCTTGGCCATCCAGATCCCCAGTGGGACTCCGATTATAACGGAAATTAAACTTGAAAAGATGACCAATGTAAAAGTGTTCATCAATTCTTCCCAAAGACCCTGATTGGCTATAAACCATAGTCCAATCACTGAGAATGCCAAAAGCCCGAATTTCTTGCCACTGACAAAAAACGCTAACACTGCAACAACAACAATAAATAGCCAGATCGGTATAGACATCAGCCACTGTTCAGCAAATAATTCGATAAAATCTCCAAAATCCTGCTTAATGAAATCAAAGAGAAATTCAAATGTATCCGTTATCCATTCAGTTGCGCTTGATACCCATTCTGCTACTGGAATTTTAGGAATCAGTCCCATTGATATTCACCTCACTTCCAGCTAATGCGGCAATAACGGCCCCTCGTACAATAATACCTTGCAGTTTCCCATCTTCTACTACGGCTACAGGAACTGGTGCATCATGAATCACGTTAAAGATCTCATTCATTGATGTATCTTTAGTAACTTTGGGGATATCCGTCCGCAAAATAGCTTTTAAATCCTTACGATCTGTTTTAGCTTCTTCTGATACATCATCCGCTGTCACGTAGCCGTGAAGTATACGCTTGGCATCCGTCACATAGATACTTGACAATCCTTCTTTGCGCATTCTTTCGAGAGCTGTGCGCGGACCATGTTTTTCAATGTCGACAGTTTCAGGACGTTTCATAATATGCTCTGCAGTCAGAACCTTAGAGCGATCCACATCTTCCACAAATCTTTCTACATAATCATTGGCAGGGTTCATAAGTATTTCTTCAGGTGTACCAATTTGTACGATGCGTCCATCTTTCATCAAAGCAATTCTGTCACCTATTCTAAGTGCTTCATCTAAATCGTGAGTAATAAATAAGATTGTCTTTTGCATGGACTCCTGAAGCTCTAACAGCTCATCCTGCATTTCTTTTCTAATTAATGGGTCTAGTGCAGAGAAAGCTTCATCCATAAGAAGAACTTCCGGATCATTAGCTAGTGCACGGGCTAATCCGACACGCTGCTGCATACCGCCTGATAATTGAGAGGGGAATTGATTAATATAGCCCCCAAGACCAACCATTTCTAATGAAGTTTGGGCTTTCTTTTTCCGCTCATCTTTATCCATACCTTGAACTTCTAAACCGAACTCAGCATTTTCCAAGATAGTACGATGAGGAAATAAGGCAAAACGCTGAAATACCATACTCAGTTTTTCACGGCGAATTTTTCTTAAGCTCTTCTTATCCATTTTCGCCAAGTCCTGACCGTCTATCATGACACTGCCTTCGGTGGGTTCAATTAAACGATTAATTAATCGAACCAAGGTAGACTTACCGCTCCCTGACAACCCCATAATAACGAAGATTTCTCCTTCTTCTACATTAAAGGTAGCACGGTTAACACCTACCGTATTTCCTGTCTTTTCTAAGATTTCATCCTTCGATAAATCTTGATCCAAATACTGGGTTGCCTTCTTGGCATTCTTACCAAATATTTTGGACAAGTCTTCTACTTGTATGATCGGCAAAGCTTCTCACCTCTTGTTTTAAGTTTATTATGTTACTTTCCGTCCAGAATTAATCCATCTTTAGAATCAGTCACCCTATATACTGTAACCGATTTGTAATAAAAAGTTCAAACGATATATTCTTTGAAATAAGTATAAAAAATATGTTCAGTTTAAACTGAACAAACTTACAGGGTGTGATTGCTTCATTTATCTTTTATATGCTTTGAATTACTCCTTTAATTGGGATTTCAGTATTATTCCCATATATAGTAATGTGAAGAGTAACAAAGATTGGCAAAGGAGGAACTTATGGTATTAAGAGAACACCAGTCATTAGAAGAAATGAATACCAAAGTGGTTCATGAATTTTCCAAAACTCTGGAAATGTTCGGGCTGACTCCAGCTGAGGCTCGATTATTCGTAACCCTTTATATAAATTCCGTTCCCATGACCCTCGATGAAATGAGTGAAGAGCTCGGGAAAAGCAAAACTTCTATGAGTACTGGGATTAGAAGTCTGGTCGATCAAGGACTCGTGGAAAGAGTATGGAAAAAAGGATTTAGAAAAGATCTGTACACAGCCGATCAAGATCTGTATAAGAAATTTATGACTTCCTATATTAAAAAGTGGCTCACTTCAGCACAGGAACGGGGCAATTCTTTAAAAGACCTCGAAAATCAATTACAAGAGGACTACAAAAACTACCCTGGACACACCTTGAAAGAAGCGGATCATCTGATGAAAAAAATGGAAGAGATGATACAATTTTACCAGTTAATTTCTACTACCTTTGAAGACCTTCACCTTGACCACAAATAAATATTTTTGACCCTTTTTATCCTGGCGGGTTACTCTCCGTAAGTTCGCCAGGTCTTTTTAGTATTTTAAAAATGCTAGATTCGAACATTATGGGTTGAAAATTTCCTAAACAATAATAAGATAGTAATATAACCAATATATCTAAGGAAGCTCGGCATTTCTTTATTGGGTAGTGTTAACCGATGTCAAAGAATTAACGTCAACCCTAGAGAAGGTGAGAAAAATGAAGGATAAAATCTCCAAACAAGAAGCAATATTTTACAGCCATAAGATGGCCCAGTTGTCCAAAGCACTTTGGAAAGCAATCGAAAAAGATTGGCAGGATTGGATCAAGCCCTTTAAGCTGAACATTAATGAGCACCATATTCTATGGATAGCTTATCATTTGGAAGGTTCCAGCATATCGGAAATCTCCAAGTATGGTGTGATGCATGTTTCAACAGCTTTCAATTTCTCCAAAAAGCTTGAGAAGCGCGGTCTTCTCCAATTTTCCAAACGTGAGAATGACAAGAGAAATACTTATATTGAATTAACTAAAGAAGGCAGTGAATTGCTTGAGGCTACGTTAAATGAATACAGCCCAGAAGATAATTCTGTTTTACGCGGTGCCCTTCCCATGACAGAAATGTATGGTAAACTTCCTGAGTTTCTGGACTTGTCCGCTTTAATTAAAGAGATTTATGGAAACGAGTACATGGAGATTCTTGAACGGTCTCTTGAAAATATTGAAGAAAAAAATCCTGTAAATGAAGAGCCTACAGATATTGAGTCCTACAAACAACAGCCTAAATCTTCTTAATTATCTATGTTGAATTCTTCACAAACTTGATAAAAATGAACCTACCCTTGAAATTGAACGCAGCCGGGTAGGTTTTTTTATGTCTTAATTTGCAGCAGCTCTTTTGCTAAAGCAGGATAAATCCCTTCTTCTCTCAGGGCAATTAAAGTGTCTTTAATCGGAAGCTTACAGGTAAGCATTCCTGCAAAATGTAAAAGTAAAGGGGTATAGTCCACCAGCCCCTCGCTGCGATCCTTTTCATAATTACTATGTAATTCTTCCACTAAGTGAAGGGTGTGTGTATATTCTTCTTCTGTCACTCCTCTTTCAATTACTAATCGAGTAAAGGGAAACTGATGCAGTTCTACCCCTTTAAGCAGTAATTGCAGATGAAAATGACACGACTCACAAGTCTCCTTTTTCTCCACAATTTCCCCTCCAAAATTATCGTTGCTGAATTATTAAAAAATTCTGACGAATTAGCGCTATGACGGTTTTTAAAGTTAATAAATTTTTTTGTGTAAAACCTATTGCTTTTTCTTTAGAAACATACTATTATTCCACTTGTGCGACTCACGAATTAAAGTACATGATAATTAATATCATATCGATAATAAATAGAAAATCACAGCATTTTTTGCAGTAAAGGAGGATTCTTCGATGAATTGCTGGAAATCAATTAACATCACTAAAGAATTCGGTTCAAATCGTGTTTATCTTATGTCTTTATTGACAGGATTACTGTCATTTCTTCTGCTGTATATTCCATTCTCAATGATTCATGGGACTCACAGCATGAAAGATCATGGATTCTTACCATTACTGATCGTCTTGTTCTTCCTACCATCCATGCACCGGCTTATGCATATTTTACCGTTGGTTCTTTTCTATAAACGACTGAAAGTGAAATTCAGAGTCAGAGGACGGATGGTCCCAACGTTCAGTTATCAGTGCAAATCTAAGCTATCTAAACAGACTTCTATTGTGATGGCATTGGCTCCAACTTTGTTAATGACGCTGCCTGCTCTTTTCATGGCTTGCGTATTTCCAAACTATTATGCCTATTTTGTTTTGTTTGCGGCAATGAACATTGGATTGTCCTTTACTGACTACCTTTATTTAAACCAATTCGCAAGAGCCCCCCGGCGCTGCATCATTGAAAATGCTAAAGAGGGTTATGACATTCTAATTCAGCGGAAAGAAGCTTAATCAAATCATCAGCAGAAATCAGGAACACAGCGCTGCGACAGAAAGCAGCGCTGTTTATCTTTATTAAGAGGTGTTTCTCCTGTTCAATCTGACTAAATTTTGATAGAGTAGTTCCATAGGGAATAAAGGAGGTTCTTCATCGTGGCTTACGGATTTATCATATACGCGCTATTTGTACTGTTTGTGTTTAACTCTCTCACTCATTCCTTATGTTTAAAAACGAAGATGTCGACAGAAAAGCAAACACGCGTGTTCAGGACAATTAATGTCCTCATAACCATTCTACTGATTTCATCCTATGTGGAAGTACTCAATACACTTTAAAAAAAACAGGCAGCGGCATAAGCCGCCGGCCTGTTTTTTTATGGGCTTTATCTTATAACCAAGCAGCACCCACAATGATAAGCAAAATAAATAGAACAACGATCAAGGCAAAACCGCCACCGTATCCGTAGCTCATTTTCTCACCCCCCTTGCTGCCAACTTAGAGTATTTTATGCAGGAAAATTTAAGACGGATAGGCATTAGTCTAGGACTTCATTTATTTTTCTGAATCCTGCTGGTACAGGCGAGGTAAAATATGTTATATTAACTCATGGGCTGTTTTTAGAATTACCTCTACGTCAATATACAATTAATCGTTTAGGAGTGTACGTAAATGAAGAAAGTTATCATCAGTGCTGCCTTAGCAGCAAGTGTATTAGGTTTATCTGCTTGTTCATCCGATGACAATGCAGATGATTCCAAAGTTGTCGTTGAAACAAGTGGTGGAAATGTAACGAAAGACGAATTTTATCAAGAACTTAAAGATAAAAGCGGAGATGAAGTACTCCAGAAACTAGTTATGGAAAAAGTTCTCTCCGATAAATATGATGTTTCAGATAAAGCGGTAAATAAAGAACTTAAATCCTTAAAAGATCAATATGGGGATCAGTTCCCAACAGTTCTTCAACAAAGCGGTTTCTCAAGTGAAGATGAATTCAAGAAAACCATTCGCTTAAGCCTGCTTCAAGAAAAAGCAGCATCTGAAGATATTGACATCCCAGAAAAAGAAATGAAAGCTTATTATGAGAAAATGAAAACACAAGTTCAGGCTAGTCACATCCTAGTTGCCGATAAAGAAACAGCTCAAAAGGTTGAAAAAGAGCTGAAGAATGGCAAGGACTTTGGTACATTGGCTGATAAGTACTCTACGGATGATGCTTCTGCTAAAAAAGGCGGTAAGCTTGGTTACTTTGGTCCTGGAGAAATGGCACCTGAATTCGAAGAGGCTGCTTACAATTTAGACGTCGGTGAGATCAGTGATCCTGTGAAGACCCAGTTTGGGTATCACATCATTAAAGTAACAGATAAAAAGAAAAATAAAGATGTAAAACCTTATGACAAAGCAAAATCAGACATTAAACGTACACTGGTTAGTCAAAAGGTTGATCAGCAGCAGCTTCAGTCTAAAATCACGAAAATGATGCAAAATGCTGACATTAAAGTGAAAGACGATCAATTTAAAGATCTCTTTAAAAAGCCAGATTCATCAGCTTCTAACGGAAGCGGATCTTCTGATGCAGGCAGCACTTCCGACAGCGGAAGTTCTTCTGATGACAGTAACTCTTCTGATAAATAGAACAAAGCAAAGCCAGGTGATTGCTCACCTGGCTTTTTTATAGACCTATTGTAGCTCGTTCTTTTTCTCTTTTTTCTTTCTCTTCCTCAATTCGTTCAAGGTAAATCTGTCCCTCTCTTTCAATAAAATGCTGTTCCATTTTATTTTCTGCCCTCATTGCTCGAAGTGCCATATAACCGCTTAAGAAAATGAATACAATACAAAAGAATACCCATATTGGAATGCCGAAGATCATGCGTAGTACCTCCCTGTCCCATTTGCTCTATGGTATGAGAAGAAAACCAACAATATGAATAGAATCGACTTATTTGTTTGCCAAATTCGGTTGTGCAACCGTTACTAACATTCTGCTGTAAACAAAAGCACTGACTAAAGCCAGTACTCCTAAAAGGCAAAAGGTAAACGAATAGCTAGTATAATTAGAGATTACAAGGCTCAATGGTGCGAGTAAACGGCCAAGTGTAAAGCGTAAGGAAGCTGCAGAGAAATATTGACCTCTCATATTTTCAGGAGCTAATTTGGATATAAAGCTCTCCTGAATCCCCACGACCATTAACTCAGCGAATGTAAAGATAGCCATGGCAAGGATGAATACCCAGACCGAAGATGTTAATCCATAAAGGCTGATTCCTGCAGTATACATAAGACAGGAAATAATAAATACTTTCTTTTCTTTAAAGCGATTCATCCATCTGGTAACAACGACGGTAAATAAAGCTACGAGCAAACCATTCTCAGCTAGAATCAATCCAAACGCCCTTTCTCCAGAGATGGTCCATTTAATTGTGCCTATATCCACAATTGTCTGAGCTTGAATAACCTCGCTTGTATAAACAGCAATTAATATATCCAGCTGCATAAAGGTTTGGGCTACTAGAATACCTGCTACAATAAATAGCAGAAAGTTGCGGTCCTTTGCAATCAGCCGGTAATCACTTAATTCATGCCAAATAACTCGAATCCAGCCTTTATTATGCTCCTTCACTCTTTCTTTAATGGAAATGGTTTCTTCTAAGTAATAAGATAATATCCAGGCAAGAACAGCAGTAATCACAACTCCTGATAAGAGCATTTCAAAACGATATGTATAGAAGATATAGCTCCCAATAATCGGGCCAATCACGACTGCGATATTTAATGAAGTATAAAACACAGCAAATATCCCCGCTCTGTGCTTCTCTGGAACTACGTCAGCCACCATAGCATGGGATGCCGGCCAGTAAAGAGCCCCAAACACTCCCAGCAAGCTGAAGGCGGCAAATGTGAGTAAGGAGGAATCTAGCCATGGTGAGTTTGCCAGGGCAAAGAAGCCAAACGTCAGACTTTCTCCTACTGCTGCATAAACCATCATCTTCTTCCTGCCGAAACGATCTGCACAGTACCCTCCTACTAAGCTTGCTGCCACAGAAAATGCTTGAGAAAGCACGAGGAGGACGCCGGCAAAGTCCTTCCCAAATGCTCGTTCAAAATAAATGGTCATAAACGGGAAAAATGACCAAAATAATAGATTCATCGTCCCTTCACCAACAAGACGAATCTTTAAGTTACGATCCCAATCTTTCCATTTCATCTTTTAATCCCCTACAATCCAAGACTATTTTTCTTCAAACTTAGGCTTATAAAATTTCCTTTGCTCCATAGGAAAAATTTTCTCCGTAAATTCTCCCGGAGCTGTTTTGTTGAGCGCTCTGTTTACCATATTCATTCTAGCATCAAGCATATCGATCTGGTGGAGAAGCTCTGCTTCACGAACTAACGGCGGCTTAGGACTCCCCCACTCTGCTTTCCCATGATGGCTTAAGATCATATGCTGAAGAATGGTCACTTCCTCGCCATCAATTTGCAGTTCATTCGCAGCAATTCGAATATCTTCAGACATCAACGGGATATGCCCAATTAATTTGCCTTCTAGTGTATAAGAAGGGGCTGCAGGACTGGTGAATTCCTTTAACTTACCTAAATCATGAAGAATAATCCCTGCGTATAGCAGGTCTTGATTTATATCAGGATATAGTTTTGCAAGTTCTCTTGCTAAATTCAACATGGAAACAATATGATGAGCAAGTCCGGATACATATTCATGATGATTTCTCACAGCTGCCGGGTAATGAAGCAGATCTTCTTGATGCTTCTTAACAAAATGCCTGGTTATCCTTTGAAGATTGGGATTCTTCATTTCAAAGATAGCTTCAGTTAGTCTATCCATGAGATCTTCTTTGTTCACAGGAGCTTTTTCAATAAAATCAGAAATTTGTAATCCATCAGTTGTTTGAGCTGGTCGGATATTATGGATTTTCAGTTGTGGTTTATTCCGAAACTTTCCCACTTCTCCCGCTACTTTAACTAGCTCCCCTTGCTGAAATAGTTCTTCATCCTCAGAACTTGCTTCCCATAGTTTTGCGTCGATTTCTCCAGTTGCATCTTTTAACAATAAGGTTAAAAAAGGGCGGCCATTACTTGCAACCCCTTTTGCGGCAAGTTTAATTAACAAGAAATGGTCGAATGATTCTCCAACTTGGTAATGAGCGATACCTTTTTTCACCATACTCCCTCCTCTTAAAGCTATAAAAAAACTGTTCCTTATTCATTCCTAATAAAATAAGCCCTTGGCTTATCATAAAGGAACAGGAACAGCTAACGTAATTACTCATTGTTATTATTTTGGTCCAGTTTCGGAACATAATTAAAGATCTCACCGGATTCTACAACATGGATGAACTTCATCAGCCAGCGATAGTAATTTTGTGCATACTCAAGTCTCTGGATATTCTGCTCGATTTTTTCTTTCAACGATTCATCCTCAGTGTTCACTTTAATCTGTCTTAATTCCTGAACAGCCTCATCCGCTTCTTCGATATTTGTCTCCGTATGGTGTCTCCAGCGGCTCCCAAATAAGGAAGTGAATGATTTATACCAGTCCTCTTCAGATTTATATAAATCTTTGCGGACCCCTTTTTTAAAGGATGGTTCAACCATCTTCATATCAGACAAAGCTCTTACGCCTGTCGACATACTCGTTTTACTCATTTCAAGTGCTTCTCTCATATCATCCAGCGTCATGGGGCTGTCGGAAAAATAAAGAACGCCGTATAATCTGCCAATAGAAGGAGTCACCCCATAGAGGTTCATGTTCTTGGCAATTACTTCAATAAACTTTTCTATTGTTTCTTCATATTTGATCCAGTCTTGCTTCTGTTCCTCTGGCAATGGATAACCCTCCAATTGCAATAGCTTGTATTAATCTTAAAACATTTTACCATTAAAACATTCAATTTGCGACCGTCTTCGCGCTTATTTTAAGGTTTGAGAATGGGAAGACTGCATAAGTTCACTAAGGTCCTCTCTCCAGGAAAACAAGATGATCTGATGACTGGCTGTCATCGTCTGCAGCAATTCCAGCATGACTTTTAACCTTTGTTCATCAAAGTGCACAAAAGCATCATCCAAAACAAACGGCAGCCCGGTTCTCTCCGCCATGACTTTACCTACTGCAAAACGCAGAGAAACATATAATTGGTCGCTCGTGCCTCTAGATAGCTCAGAAGCGTTGAAGACCTGTCCTAGAGAATTTTTGACCTGCAGATTGCTTTGATCCTTATCCAGGTATAACTTTACATACCTGGCAGACGTAACTTTCATGAAAAATTCTTGGGCAAGCTCTATAACTCTGGGGAAGTATTTCTTTTGATATTTCTGTTTTGATTCTTTTAACAGCTTTAAAGACATGCGATGAACGGCCCATTCGCGAGCAAGTTCGTTTAACTTTGACTTCTCCAGTTCAAATAGATGGAGATACTCCGAATGTTTCTCCGAATTTTCCAAACGCATAACAGAATTCTTGATATCCGCTAATTCCTCACGCAAGCTTTCCCTTTCTTTCTCATCCGCCTGCAATTGTTCTTCTTTCTGTTCAAGTTCATAACGTAAAGCAGATGTGCTGGGAGCAGTTTTCCAGACTTGAAAATCCTGCTGTTCTTCTTGAGATAGAAAGTGAAAAATTTGGTTTTTTAACTCTTCTTTTCGTTTTCGTAAAGCACATTCTTCTTCATAAAGACTTGCTTTAGAATAGAATTCTTCTTCATTATTCACTTGGGCTGTTTCGAATAATTGAATTCGCTTTTCTTCATAAGGTTTAAGTTTTTCCTGAATATCATCATAGGAATTTTGTTGATGTTCTAATTCTTGCTTAAGAGCTTCAATTTTTACTTTTTGTTTCTCCATACTGTCTAACCAATCAATAGATGTCTGAAGCATTTCCTCAATGCTTTTTTCATTCCATTCCCAATTGACGTCAGATAAAAACTTCTTTACCTCAGCCTCGATCTTATCCATCGTTTGTTCAAGGTTCTTCTCCTCGTCCTCTATTTCCTTTAAGGAATCCTTCATCTCTTTCGTCTTCGTGATCAGATGGTATAATTTTTCCCAATAAGCTAAATCCAATCCAGATAGAAATGGATAAAGTTGTTCTTGTTCATGGATCATTTGAAAATGCCGGCGGTTTAACTGCAGTAAATGTTTCTTTTTTTCTTCCAGCAGAATCTCCTCTTGATTCAACTGTTTCAGCTGAGTCTCCAAGGACTTCCGCTCTGCCTCTCTTTTCTGATTCTCAGAAAGGGCTTGTCTTATTGCGTGAAGGGAATATTCGTCCTCTTGCACTGCTCCGCCTTCCTGCTGTTTTGAGTGAAGCCAGCTTTCCAGCTTATTTGCTGATCGTTTCATCGATAGGCCGAAATAAAATAAACCCGCACTAATTAAAGTTCCTATTGCCAGTACCGGCCACTGGGAAAGATAGATACTTAACGTCAGTCCAGCTGTAAAAATCAGCAGAGCGGCAAGCTGCCAAAGATTACGACCCCTCCGGCGATTAAGGAGCAGCTCGTTCCATTGATTTATTGCTTCCTCAGTCAGAACAGAGGATTGTGAACTTTCCCAATCAGCGAGTTTTCTATTAAACTCCGTTTTCTCATTCTCTGAAAGAAGCTTCTGCTCGATTTCTCCCATTTCTATGGATATCCGCTGTTTCTTCCGGTTCAGCCGTTCTTGTTCTTCGGTCATACGTTCAGACTCATAATTTAAACTATCCTGAGTCTGTTTAATACTTCGCCATGTTTCTTCAATATAAAAAGGAAAACGATAATCAGCCAGCTCTTCTTCATTTACCGGGACATCCATAAGTTCGAGAGCACTTTTTAATTGCTGCTGCTCTTTAGCTTTACGCTGTTGCAGCTGATGCAGCTGAATCTTAGTTTGGTCAAAGATTTGCTTAGAATTGAGCAATTCCTCAGCACTTCTCTCCCCTGTATATTCAGATGAATGGCTAAGCTTTGCTAAAGCCTCGGCAGTCTGTTGCTTTTGAGAGGAGATCACTCGAGCCTCACTCTCAAGTGGAAGAATGGAATGGTTTAATTGTTCCAATCGTTCCTTCCCTTTTGGTGGAAAGTCAATAAGGGGACCTTCTGGTTGATTTTGGATAAGCTGATGGTATTCTTCAAGCAAAGGAACCGCCTTAATCACCTGGGAATGATTATAAATTTCTTTTCTTATAAGCTCGATCCGCTGATGTACATTTTCTAAACGTTCGCTTTGCTCTTCTTTTTTATTTAAAAGAGCGCGATATTCATCTTCCTCTGCTTCTGCTTCTTTTAAACGTTTTGCAAGACTTTCAACGATGGTCAGCTGTTGATTTATTTCAGGGTTTTTCCCTTTAGGTTTAAATAGCTCTTCTTCTTTCTTCATGAGCCAATTCTCTGTTCGATAAATGTTCTGGGTGCCTGTTAAGCCTATGTTCAGAAGGACTTCACCTAATTCTCTTCCGGTTAAACTGCGGAGCTGAATTAAATCTTCCGCGTTGAAAGTAAAGATGGACTCATAGACCGATCTGTTCAAACCACTGAGCAGCGCCTCTAGTACTTCCTCTCCTGCTTCTTCGCCGTTTTCAAACCGGCACAAGGCCTCTCCGTTCCTAATATCATGAATTCTTTCAATGAATACAGTCCCGTATTGATTCGATTGCAAGACCAGCTGTCCGCCCATGGGCCCGCCGGTCTTAGGCTGATAAAATTCTCTTTTCTTCGGAGGAAGCCCGAATAACATAAATAAAAAGAATTGCTGTAAGGTAGATTTCCCCGCTTCATTCCTTCCCGTTAACAGGTTAATCTCCTCTGTCTGAAAAGAAATCGAGAAATCCTGCCATTTTCCGAATCCATAAACTGTGGCTTCTTTTAACATCATGAGTTCGTCTCTCCATCCTTCAATAATAGGGGCAGCGTTTTCTCTTTAATACCGCTGATAATATCCTGCTTTTCCTCCTCAGTAAAAGGGGTAAGGTAAGCAGCGGCCCGTTTATGTTTGACTAAAGGTTTCAGCCATTCATTCCATTGATCCTCGGTTAGCTTCTCAACATCTCTAAGAAACTCTCCACTGAAATGGTTACTTTGAATCAGTTGTGCTTCATCAACTTCCGGCTGGTCGTTAATGTTAATCTCTGTTATAAACACCCAGCTGCTCTCATACACCTCTTCCTCATTGAGGACCTCTCTCCAATTCTCGATAACTCCTTCAGACTTCCACTTTTGCAGCCAGCCTGATTTCCCCTGAAAAGTAAGACTCAGCATTACCTTAGAATAATTCTCTTTAAGATTTGATTTTATCTGATTAACCAGCGGTTCGATCTCATGAGGAGATTCAAGAGAGAGATTGTCTGTAACTTGGTGTTCATACACAATACTTTGAAGCGGCAAAAATTCAAAAGCCCATTCTCCGAAAGAATGTTCCACAAGATAGCATCCCTTTTCTCCCTGTTCTTTGCGGGATCGACCTTGTATATTTCCAGGATAGATAATAGGAGGCTCAATTGAAAGGTGCTGACGCTTATGTATATGACCAAGTGCCCAGTAGTCCATTGACTGCTCCCTTAACTCTTCCAGTGAGAAAGAGGCATAGACATCATGATCGCCTCCAGGACCATCTAAGCTTCCGTGAAGCATAGCAATATGTAAAGGACAGGTAGGATCACGAGTAAATTCGGCCGCTTTGCGATCTGTCACCTGTTTTTCCACGTAACTGAAACCGTAAATATTTGCTGTATGGGTCCCTGCTATAATTAAAGGCAGTACCTCTACTGTTTCTTGCGTAAATACATGGACATTATCCGGGTACGTGACCGGGTGTCTCATACCCTTTAAATAATCATGGTTTCCATGAGTGATATATACTTGAATCCCTTCATTATCGAGCCTTCTAAAGCCATTTCGAAGGTGAATCTGAGCTTTAAGACTTCTCGTTGATTCATTGAATAAATCACCCGCAATCAAAACCATGTGAACTTTATGATGAATCGCCTGATCTATTAACCGGGTAAATGCTTCGAAGGTGCTGGCACGCAGCTGTTCGATGAGGGATTCCGGAACACCGCTTAACTGAGTAAATGGACTGTCCAAGTGTAAATCCGCACTGTGGATAAAACGGAGATGAGACTCCATAAACATCCTCCTTTTCTATCTTTTATTTTAACAAAAAGGGATAGCGAATGCACGTTCGCTATCCCTGGCAAATAAATATTCATTTACTTTCACTCAGCTATTGATTTTCTTTTCTGGATAGCTGCAGTGCTCGTTTAAAATCTTTTAAGGAAGAAGACTTCCCATACATAAGTACTCCCCCGCGGTAAACACGTGCACCGAGCATACCTAAAAGTACGATAGAAACGATAAGAATACCGATAGAAAGGGCAATTTCCCAAACCGGAATATCCAGCATGCCTACCCGCAGAAACATAATTAATGGGGTGAAGAATGGAAAATACGACGCTGCCTTAATAAATGTGGCATCAGGCATTCCTAAGCCGACAATCGCTAGGAAGAATGATGCCACTACCATCATAATCATGGGGGCAACGATTTGCTGAGCATCCTCCAAACGACTTACGAGCGAGCCAAGCATGGCGGCAAGGGTCGCATACAATAAATAACCAAGTATAAAGAATACAACAGCGAACATGATTGTAGAAGCCTTAGCATGGGTGACTCCAATCATATCCAGAAATGAACCACTGCCATTATTTTTCCCTAATTTAACCCCTGCGTAGCCGGCAAGGATGAAAATTGCAAATTGAGTAATACCTACTAAAGCAATACCGATAATTTTCGCAAACATCTGGGATACAGGCGAAACGCTGGAAATTAAAATTTCCATGACCCGGCTCGACTTTTCGGTTGCTACTTCCGTTGAAATCATGTTTCCATACATAACAACGGAAAAGTACATAAGAAAGAGCATGATATAGACTAGCCCGCGTGTTTGATCCAGTTCTTCTGCTGTTTTAGCACTTTCTTTCAACGGAACTAGATCAAAGGTAACCGGACTTGAAATTTCCTGTAAAGTCTTAGGATCTATGTCGGCCTGATTCGTGACGATTTCTGTTTTAAGCTGCTGAAGAGCTTGTTTAATCGGACCGCTGATATCCTGGGAAGCAATTTGATTCGCATAATAAGAAGCTTTAGGAAGACCATTTTCCGTCGGCTGAACTTGTAGAATAGCATCAAAATCTTCGTTCTGAACCTCTTGTTTAGCTTCTTCTAACGTACCGCTATAACCTTTAACACTTAAATCCTCCTCCCCAGAAACGCCTTGTTCAATAGCATCCACCCATTGAGGCTGGTCTGAGAGGACGGCCACAGTCTTTTCATTGTCTTTGTTAAAGGATTCAATGATCGATTGAATATTAGACAATCCAAAAATAAGGACTAAGCTTACTGCAGAAATAATTAGAAAAGACTTCGATTTCACTCGATTCGTGTACGTTTGAGCCAGCATGATAAAAAACTTATTCATAAGAGGCCCCCACTTTCTCAATAAAGATATCGTTTAATGACGGCTCTTCTAAATCAAAGGTCCGCACAAAGCCCCTGCCCTGCAAAGCTTGAAAGATTGGTTGAGAAGCTTCTTCATTCTCTACTTGAAGTTCGCAGCCTTCGCTAATTGGCTTATATGAAGTTACTCCATCCATCCTTTCTAAAAATGAAAGATCAAAGTCGGCTTTAATTCGTATATTTTTCTTTTCGTAGGATCTCTTAATTTCTTTGAGACCACCATGAAGAACTGGCTTTCCGTGGCGGAGAATACATAGATGCTCGCATAATTCCTCAACATGCTCCATCCGATGAGTAGAAAATACAATCGAGGTTCCCGCTTTCTTTAAATCGATCACCGCTTGTTTTAACATCTCTACATTGACAGGATCCAAACCTGAAAACGGCTCATCCAAAATTAATAACTTTGGTTTATGTAAGACTGCAGAAATGAATTGGATCTTTTGCTGGTTACCTTTTGATAATTCTTCTACTTTTTTGGTTTGATATTCTGGAACTTTAAAACGGTCCAGCCATGATTCTAGTTCTTTTCTAGCTTCCTGCTTGTGCATCCCCCTGAGTTTTGCCAAATAAACCAGCTGATCCTGGACTTTCATCTTAGGATATAATCCTCGTTCCTCGGGCAGATATCCAATTAAATGACTCTGGTCATAGCCAATTTCCCCGCCGTTCCAGGTAATTTCGCCTTCCGTTTGATCTAATAACCCTAAGATCATTCGGAATGTCGTGGTTTTCCCTGCTCCGTTGGCTCCTAAAAAACCAAACGCTTCTTTTTCGGGAATTTCCAAGGATAAGTGGTCCACAGCAGTAAACTTCCCAAACTTTTTAGTTACCTCATTTAAATAGAGTGTCATTTCCATTCTCCTTCCCCGCTATGTGTTACGATTAAATCAGTCCTGTGGTTTCAAAAATATAAAATTTCACTCAAAAAGCAGGATTTCTCTCGTTAGAAGACAAATTTAGATAAATGAACGATTGTTCTGGGAGGTAGTAATATGAAAAAATACTTTTTAACTGCATTTGAGCGTAATGGAACCAACATTCTAAATGAAACGTTTGAAGCAGAGAATGATGACCAAGCAAAAAAGATTGGCGGTGAAAAACTAAAGGAGCAGGGGATGGAGGAACATACACACCGCTGTACAGCTCCTGAAGGCCATTTAGTCCTTTTTCACCGTTAAAATATGGTCAATTTTCATGCCAAGCCGTATTTGAAAAATTGTTATTAGGCATTTAACTGCCTTCTCCATTAATCACATTTAAAGTCGCGTTCATGGACGCGACTTTATTTATTTGCTCCCTTTGAAGTTTGGCTTTCGCTTCTCCAGAAAGGCCTTTACCCCCTCCTGGTGGTCTTCTGAATGACGCAGCTTCCATTGAGACTGCCTTTCTTTCGATAAATACTGTAGAAGCTGATCCAGTCCGTATTGATGGTAGATCTGCTTTGTTGCTATCATAGACTGCAATGGTCTGCGGCTCCACTTTAAAGCAAGTGCCCATGCTTCTTCATGAACATCTCCATTAACGATAATATCAACTAGCTTATGATCGAAAGCTTCCTTGGCTTTCATTTGCTGACCTTCCCAGGCAAATTGTTTGGCAAGATGGACCCCTAGCCGCTGTTGCAGCCAGAAATGACCCCCTCCATCGGGAATTAACCCAATTCCAATAAAGTTCATTGAAATGGTTGCCTCTGGAACAGCCATTACGTAGTCGGCAGCGAGTGCGATGCTTAGTCCCAGCCCAACTGCTGGTCCATGAACTGCCGCTATTACAAGTTTCGGCATGGTGTAGATGGTTGTTACAATAGTTTCAATATTATCCATGATCTTATCGTAGGCAGCTGGATCTGCAGCTTCTTCCATCATCGTAATGTCCCCGCCAGCGCAAAAACCCTCTCCTGCACCAGATAGGATGACTACTTGTGCTTTCTTGTCTTTAATCTGATTTAGTAATTCTGCAAATTCTTCTAACATTTCTGCGTTTAAAGCATTAAGTTTTTCTCCTCGAGCAAGTTGTAAATGAACGACATTTTCCTTTTCTTCTAGTTTGAAATGCTTCATTTAAATACCCCTTTTTCTTGAATAAATCACACTTAATTGAATTCTTTATGCGAATGCGAAATTCCTGCATTGTTCGACAAAAATTAAATAATAAAACATTTATTCAATAAGGAATTCTCACTTTACCAAATTAATGCTCCCTATTCCTGAAGACTCAGTTTCGAGATGTTTTGAAGATTTCCTTTACGGTCACCAGAGAGTCGAGGTCGGGGAAATGACTCGCTTTCCATGGGCGGCCGGTGAGCTTCCTCGGGCAAATGGCCCTGTGGGATCTCACCTGTCCTATCCTCCCATAGGAGTCTCCCCATTTCCACGACCTCTTTATGATTATAAGGAGAACGGAAATATCAAAAGCATTGGACTAAGATAAGCAACCCCCTAATGAAAGTAAATCATGGAGAACAATATTCTGTGTCCCATCAAATGAACATTATAAAAAGGAAAAAGTAAGTCGTTGTTCAATCTATCCCTTTTTACTGAAGAATTGGTTACAAAGAAATCTTTTAAATTTCCAACTCATTATTAGGTGGAAAATTGGAATCATTTCGAAAGAATCATGAGGCAAAGTCCGGAGGGGGACGAGAAGACTCCTGCGGGAGAAGCATGACAGGTGAGACCCCGGAAGACGAAGTCTGAGGAGGCTCAGCGTATGCCCGCGGAAAGCGAATCGTCCCCCCCAGGGCTTTAACCACGCAATAAAGTCTCGAAATCGAGCCTTCCAGTATCCTGCACTATAATTGAAGACTCACTTCGAGCGAGTGGACTGATGCTTTGCTTATTGAAACCATATTCCGATCTGTTTTTTCTAAAAGATGATTATATATAAACGAACACGGACTCATGTAAAATCTCATAAAAAAACCACCCTCGAGAGGGTGGTTTTAGAAAATTACCTTATTCTTGTTCTTCGTTAGGGTCGCCGTAAAGCTCTTCAAGAGGTTTCGTGATAATGCGGCTTACGTCATTAATCACTGTATTTAAACGCTGTTCCTCTTCCATAAGCTTAGAGATCTGTGGATGCTGCTGAACAAGTTCTACTACTTTCTTAGCTTGTTCTACTTCTTCCTCAGAAATCTCTTCACCCTGCATTTGTTTCTGTTGAAGGCTGATTTGTGTCTGACGGAAATTATCAAACATTTCTTTCGCAGCTTCATCACTCATTACTGTTTCATAGGCGTCTTTTAAGCCTTGAAATTCTTCGCTGTTGCGAATTGCTTTCTCTAAATCATATGCATTATCGTAAATATTAGCCATAAGTTAAGGACCTCCTAAGTTTTCGTTCTTTGACTCCTCCCCCACTATAACAAACGATTTAGCTCATGTATAGGAATAGGACATTATCCTAGAAAGAGAACAATAAATCCCTGTAATAAACCAATGATTCCTCCTAACAGAGCACCTAAATAAGTAATCATTTTAAATTCACGCCGGGAGATTCCAAGCACCATTTCTTCCAAACGATCCACTTGGAAGGATTCTACCTCTTCCTGAACAATTTCGGATAGATGCATGGATTTCATTAGACCTTCTATACGATCAGATATAGCTGCACTCAACTGCTTCACAACATAGGGGACCAGGTCATTGAGAATTCTTGACCGGACTGGCTTACTCCATTCAGCAACCGAACGCGACATCCACTCCTCTATGGGAAGCGATTTAGCGACAGCTTGTCCTAGCGCTCGGCCGACTGCTGATTTACCAATTTTGGCTTCAAATTGACTAATTGGCTGGCTGGCAAGCTCATGAAGTTCATCCTGGAGCATACTGCGCAGCCAGTCATTCGTTTCTTGCGCTGATATATAGCGGATAATGGCAGGATACATCCGCTCCGTTAAGCTCTCCGATCCCATAAATGAAGAAATCATACTTCCAAAAAAACCTTGGTTCTCCAGGTAATTATTAATAAGCTCTGAGACCTTTTGCTTCCCTTCATAACTATTCAAGTATTCTTTTACTTTGAATTGGATATAGTCCGCAAGCTGACCGGTCCCTTTTTCCGCTTTTCTCATCCACTCATCGGACAGAACTTCTCGAGGAGATTTTTCTCGGTAATTTTCCATTACAGCATCATATCGCTCCGCCACCCAATGACTAATTTCTTTCTCCATTTTTTCTGAAGAAAGATCAATATCTGCCTTGGTGAGCAACTCCTGTACGGCTGCCGGGTGTTCCAATAGTCTTTTAACTTCTTCTTGGGCCCACTCCGTGATATTCGTTTGAAACTCGGGGTGTTCTAATTTCCGCCTTAATCCCTCTGCGGTTAATAAATGATCAACAACCATCCTCCCCAACTGCTTGGCAAGTTCCTGCTGGCGTTTAGGAATTAAGCCCGGGGTAAAAGGGATTTTATATTTCCCTATATAGCGTGCCTTATAAGGACGAAAAAGCATTTTAATGGCTAATGAGTTTGTCACACCGCCAATCAATGCTCCGATAATAATCATAAATATGATGATAAGAACTGGGTTCATAAGCTAGCCTCTTTTCTAAAATTCTGCTTATCCCAGTATAATGGAATTCATATAACGACGCCAATTAAAGCTTTATAAGATATCTTTACCTTCCAATATTTTCTAAATAAAAAAGACCAGGACATTATCCTGATCTTAAAAGTCAGCTTACTTCAGCATCCCATGAATAGTGCCGAACCGTGTAGCATGCTCCATTTCATCTGTCATCGCAATAAATAACGGTTGATAAGCGATTTGGTTTGGAATCATAAATATCATAGTCCGGTACATTTCAAACGCCTCAAATTCCGCTTGCTGAGCTTTCTTCACCCCATTTTGAAAGGATGTATATTCTATTTTGACTGGTTCAAAATGGTGATACTGCCCTGTTAATTGGTAATGAAGGTGTTGAAACAGCTGATAGTGCTTGGCTTCATCTTCTTCTGCATGTTTAATGTAATCTTTAAAGAAACGATTACTTGTATCTTCACCCAGCCTTTTGTAAAAATCATGAGCACTCCATTCATCCTCAATTGCTTTTTCGAGCATCTGAATAAAATTATTACTTTGTACCACTTCACCGCCCCCTCTATTTCATAATTATTTTAAGTGGGACAACTTTATGCCTGTACTTGTAGATTATTCCTGGAATAATTTTTCTCCAATTATTGGTTTTAGTGATCTTATCCTTCCATGGAAAACCTAAAGTAAGGAGGTGACATTATCATGGCGAAAAAAGAAAAAGAATGCGCTCCTGAAGGAAAAGATAAGTTTGAGTTAGATGTCGACCGGATGATTAATGAAGGAATGGCTGCGGGAATGACACGATCCGTTTATGGCCGAGAACAGATAAGTGAAACTCATCCTATTCCTAAACAAGAAAAAGAATGATTCAGTCAAGGCACTCACTTTCAAATGAGTGCCTTGAATCTTTTTTTACTTTATTGAAGTTACTACAATGATTTTTCTCCTTGACATGTGACATCGTGTCATATATTATTTATCCGACAGCCAAAATGACACGATGTCACATTAACGATAAAGGAGGTATCCTTTTATGCCTAAGCCCACCTTTTTTAATCTGCCAAAAGAAAAGCAGACAGTATTAATAAGAGCGGCGAAAAAGGAGTTTTCACGTGTTCAGCTTTATGAAGCTTCAATCGCAAATATCATTAAAGACGCTGGTATCGCGAGAGGGAGTTTTTATCAATATTTTGAGGATAAAGAAGATGCTTTCTTCTATTTATTAGAAGAACATTCTAAAGAAAATAAACAAAGATTTATTGAGATGCTAAAAGAAACGGAAGGACATATCTTTGATACGTTTACGTACATGTTTCAATCCATGATCAATAATTTCAATATTGAAGAGAACCACAATTTTTTCAAGAATGCTTTTCTATATATGAATCATAAGGTAGAGAATGCATTTACTCAGGAGGACAATAAAGAAAAATTCAAGCAGTTTTTCGCTCAGATGAGTGATTTAACCGATAGCAAAATTCTTAATATATCCGCGAATGAAGAAGTATTTCACGTGTGGCAGATTCTCATGGCGATCACTATGCGCAACTTGATTCAGCATTATGTACGAAACTTAACTAAACAAGAAGCCATTAATAATTTCACTACAGAACTTGCACTCATTAAAAAAGGGCTTTATAAAGCACCAGACGACCATTCATAGGGGGGAACGTTATATGGAAGACGTTAAAAAAAATCCACAAGAACAACCACAAGAGATAAACCGTAAGCTAATAGTTTCCGTGCTGCTTGTCAGTGCTTTTGTGGCGATATTAAACCAGACACTATTAAATACAGCACTGCCAAATATTATGAGCGACTTAAACATTACAGCGAATACAGCCCAATGGCTGATGACAGGATTTATGCTGGTCAACGGAGTCATGATCCCTGTTACTGCCTTTCTCATTGGAAAATTTACAACACGAAGACTTTTCTTTATCGCAATGGGACTTTTTACAGCAGGGACCTTGATTGCATTCATTGCCCCTAGTTTCCCAGTCCTTCTTATTGGTCGTTTAGTCCAGGCCGGAGGAGCCGGAATCATGATGCCATTAATGCAGACCGTCTTTCTGATGATCTTCCCTGTTGAAAAAAGGGGAACAGTAATGGGAATTGCCGGACTGGTTATTGCGTTTGGTCCAGCTATCGGACCAACACTTTCCGGTTATCTGGTTGAACACTACTCATGGCGTTCTCCATTTCTAGTCGTATTACCGATAGCTGTATTGTCCATTCTTTTCGGGGTGTTTGCACTTAAAAATGTAACAAAGCAAACAAATCCTACTATAGACATTCTGTCGATTCTTCTCTCTACTTTAGGGTTTGGTGGACTATTATACGGCCTGAGTGATGCAGGTAACGATGGCTGGGACTCGCCGCAAGTCTATATATCCGTTATCATTGGAGCCATTGCATTGTTCTTGTTTATATGGAGGCAGTTCAGACTTGAAACGCCGATTCTAGAATTTAGAGTCTTTAAATATGGGATTTTTGCCATTGCTTCTACCACGACAATGATTGTCATGATGGCTATGCTGGGAGCTGAGCTGTTACTTCCCATTTACATGCAAAACATGAGAGGATTTACTGCGTTTGAATCCGGGTTATTGTTATTGCCAGGAGCCATTGTAATGGGCATTATGTCTCCTATTACCGGTAGAATCTTTGATAAGTTCGGTGCCCGCTGGCTGGCTATGATCGGCTTGACTATCGTGGCAGTAACCACTTATCAATTTACAAACCTTACTGCAGATACGGCCTACTCGTCCATTCTTATTATTTATGCGATTCGAATGATGGGGATAGCCATGGTCATGATGCCTGTTTCTACAGCAGGATTAAACCAGCTGCCTAAGAGACTGATACCACATGGTACCGCCATGAACAACACGATGCGAACCATTGCTGGTTCAATGGGGACCGCCATGCTTGTTACCGTAATGACGAATACCTCTAAGAATTTCGATCCTGATATGAGCAAATATGCAGGTGAATCCTCTGCCCAGGTAAAACAGCAGGTCATGTCAGATGCGATGATTCATGGAATAAATATGGCCTTTCTTGTTGCAACAGGAATAGCTATTGCAGGGATTATTCTTTCTTTCTTCTTAAAGAGAACGGATCCTAACCTTGACGATTAAAGAATGAAGATGATAGTTCCTATGGGAAAACAAAGTGAAACTTCACTTCCTTTCCTGCGGGAACATGACTAATTTAAAGCAAGCAAGTGGATGAATTAGCACCCTCGTGTCATCCACACACAGAAGACCCGAACCAACGGAAATCAATGGTTCGGGTTTTCTAGCAAATAATATTCTATGTTTCATCCACTTGCTTTGCTTATTTGTATATCATTTATCGGCTTTTTACAATCATTTGAACAGCTTCGTTAATCAGTTCTTCAGCAGAGCCGCCTTCTTCCTGAGCTTCACGGATACACGTCTCTAAATTCTTGGCAACAATATATCCAATTGCCCGGTCCATAGCAGATCTTGCCGCTGAGAGCTGTGTGATGACATCCTTGCAGTCTTTTTCTTCTTCCATCATCTTTAAGACGCCTCGTACTTGCCCCTCTATCCTCTTTAAACGATTCTTGGTTTCTTGTCCATACCGCTGCTGATCTTTAATGTATTCCATATCTATTCCTCCTTAACCTAAATCCCAGACCCTATCTATACTATCTGACTCTCCACTGATTTTGCATTCAATGTGTATAATATTATAATAGTAGAAACTCTCATAAAAAGGAAGATCATCATGTCCATAATCAGTGAACTCAAAGATATCTACCCTTCTTTAATTCAATCCACCCCTCAAAATGAAGCCAATTTTGACGATTACTTCTGGTATCAGACGAATGACATGGAAACCATAGGAATATTAAGAATAGAAATGACCAATAGAGAAAGTCAAATGCTGCAAACCTTCTTATCGCCATTATTGACCACTCACTTAGTTGAAACAGAGCGGGAAAAAGAGTGGGCTTCCTATCTTTTTGGAAAGGAAGAAACGTTCAAAGCTGATTCTCCTGGCTATTATCGTTTTGTTTTCTTTTCCATCGGTGATGATACGGCTCAGCGGGATACCATTAGAGAAGCCTTGCAATCACTGTTTCCAAGTGTAATGCCCATCATCTGGGAAAATGACCAAAGCGGATTCATTGTAGAAGAAGCTCAAACTTTAGACGATGATCCCATCTCTTTTCAAAATGTGATCGACGTATTAATGAGTGATTTCTATACCTCCATTAAATTCTTTGTCAGTGAATTTTCTGCTGATCTAAAGGAAGCGCCGGCTATTTTCGAGTGGTCAAGAAACTGTTTTGAAAAAGCAAAACAGCACCGCATTGGATCAGTGGTTACTTATCAAGACATGATCCCCTACCTGTTTATCAACAGTTTATCTGAAGAAGATTCAAACCATATTGTACGATCAGTCTTTAAACAGGTAATAGATGACCGGGAACTTTTGCAAACCGTCCAAGTCTTCCTAGAATCGGGGTCCAATGCCAGCCTCGCAGCGAAAAACCTCTTTATGCATAGGAATAGTTTACAATATCGCGTCGATAAGTTTATTGAAAAGACAGGCATAGATGTGAAAGATTTCAAAGGAGCACTCACGACTTACTTAGCTTTAATGAAATTAAAAAGATAAACAAGGTGCACAAAGGGGAGCAGAATTCTTTGTGCACTTTGTCTATTTACCCTCCCATTAAACTTCGATAAGCTTATAACATACTCAAGAAAGCGATTTCAAACCACACAGGGAGGCTATACTTATGGCAGAGTTACAGCTCAATAATATTGAAAAAGTGTATGATAAAAAGGTTACAGCGGTTGAGGATTTTAATCTTCACATTAACGATAAGGAATTTATTGTTTTCGTAGGACCATCAGGCTGCGGGAAATCTACCACCCTTCGAATGATTGCCGGTCTTGAAGAAATTACAAGTGGTGATTTCATCATTGATGATAAACGTATGAATGATGTTGCCCCTAAAGACCGTGATATTGCAATGGTTTTCCAGAACTATGCTCTTTATCCGCATATGAATGTCTATGACAATATGGCATTTGGATTAAAGCTGCGTAAGATGGACAAGCAGGAAATCGACCGCCGGGTGCAAAATGCTGCTAAAATTCTAGGTCTGGAAGCCTTGCTGGATCGTAAACCAAAAGCCCTTTCTGGCGGTCAGAGACAGCGTGTCGCCCTCGGACGTGCAATTGTACGTGATGCAAAGGTATTCTTAATGGATGAACCTTTGTCTAACCTCGATGCTAAACTTCGGGTGCAAATGCGTGCAGAAATTCAAAAGCTTCACCAGCGGCTGCAAACGACAACTATTTATGTTACCCATGACCAAACAGAAGCCATGACGATGGCCACTCGGCTTGTGGTTATGAAAGATGGGATTATTCAGCAAGTCGGAGCGCCAAAAGAAGTGTATGATAAACCTGAAAATGTATTTGTTGGTGGCTTTATTGGTTCTCCTGCCATGAACTTCCTGCACGGAACGCTTGGAGAAGACCATATTATGCTCGGAGATATTCAAATTGCTGTACCCGAAGGAAAAATGAAACCTCTGCGTGAACAAAGTTATGTAGGAAAAGAAGTGATCTTAGGCGTACGGCCAGAAGATATGCATGACGAACCTTTATTTATAGATGCTAACGAAGATAAGAAGATCAAGGCGCAGATCGAAGTAGCTGAACTGATGGGATCTGAATCCTATCTTTACTCCAAATTGAATGATCAGGAATTTATTGCTCGAGTAGATTCCCGCTCAGATATCAAAGGCGGAGAAGAGATTGATTTGGCAATTGATATGAATAAAGTTCATTTCTTTGATAAAGATAATGAACAGCGCATTCGCTAATTACATCATTTCAAATCGCAGCAAATATTTGCTGCGATTTTTATATACCTATAATATCTTCAAGACCGCACTCGCTGCATATAAACAAATGAAGACAATCGTCAGTAGATTGCTTATCTTCACGTACTGTGTCAGTCCGTGTATGAACGATATTTGAACGAGATTCATTTAGAAAGTCCGTGATTCTCCCTCGATCTTCCATTTCCCCTTTACAGGCAGGACATCTATACGCCATTTCCTCCCAGCCATTACAAATCCCGCATTCTTGCATGAACTGTTCCCTCCTTGCAAAAAATAAGGAGAAAGGGCGCACCCTTTCTCCTTTGTCATTCGTATTTATTTTTGTTGTTGTCCACCGAACTGTTGTTCAGCCATTTGAACTAGACGTTTAGTGATTTCTCCACCTACAGAACCGTTAGAACGGGAAGTAGTGTCAGCACCAAGTTGTACGCCAAATTCTTGAGCGATTTCGTATTTCATTTGGTCTAAAGCTTGTTGTACACCAGGTACAAGAAGCTGGTTGCTTTGTTGGTTAGCCATGTTGTCTCACCTCCTGCGTGTAATAGTAGTATGATCAGTGATCATATTTTTTATCACACTTTTTTTTTGGTAATTACAGGTAATTATTATAGTGAGAAAACAATGGCTGAAATCCATCTGAACTTACTTAGCGGTAGGCTTCGTCATCGCTTTAGGATCAACATATTCTTCAAATTGCTCTGCGGTTAATACACCTAGCTCAACAGCAGTTTCTTTAAGAGTTTGATCTCTTTCAAAAGCCGTCTTAGCAACTTTCGCTGCATTTTCATAACCGATGTGTGGATTTAAAGCGGTAACAAGCATTAAGGAATCACGCAGGTATTTTTCAATTTGCTCATGATTCGGCTCCAGACCGCTTACACAACGTTCATCAAAGGAAACTAAACTATCCGCTAATAGCTGTGCAGATTGCAGGAAGTTATAAGCAATCACGGGTTTGAATACATTTAATTCAAAATTGCCCTGGCTGGCTGCAAAACCAATAGCTGCATCGTTCCCCATCACTTGAGCTGCAACCATGGTAACAGCTTCACTTTGAGTGGGATTGACTTTACCTGGCATAATGGAGCTTCCAGGTTCATTAGCAGGAATAGTGATTTCCCCAATTCCGCAGCGCGGGCCGCTTGCCAGCCAGCGGACATCATTAGCAATTTTCATGACATCAGCGGCCAGTGCTTTGAGTGCACCGTGGGTATGAACAAGTTCATCATGAGAAGTTAGCGCATGAAATTTGTTAGGTGCTGAAATGAAATCCTTCCCGGTCTCTTCGTTAATCTTAGCTACCACTTGTTCTGAGAAGTCTTCATGGGCATTCAGACCTGTACCTACTGCAGTTCCTCCGATAGCCAATTCTTTCACATAACGCACACTATCGATGATCATACTCTCGGTTTTTTCAAGCATACGGTGCCATCCGCTGATTTCCTGACCCAAGGTAAGCGGAGTAGCATCTTGTAAATGGGTACGTCCAATTTTCACGATCTCATTAAACGCTTCCATCTTTTCTTTCAGTGTTTCTTTTAATTGTGTAATGGAAGGCAGTAACAGATCTTCAAGCTTACGCACGGACGCTACATGCAATGCCGTCGGATAAGTATCGTTAGAGCTTTGAGATTTATTAACATCATCATTTGGATGTAAGGTGAGGTCACTGTTTTGTTCTTTCAGCCACTCATTCCCTACATAAGCAATCACTTCATTTACGTTCATATTGGATTGTGTACCGCTTCCCGTCTGCCAAACCACAAGCGGAAAATGCTCCGTCAATTCTCCTGATAAGATTTGATCTGCGGCATAGCCGATAGCATCAGCTTTCTTTTCTTCCAGAAGACCAAGTTCAAAGTTGGCTCGTGCTGCACTTTTTTTCAAAATGGCAAAGCCCTCAATAATTTCTACTGGCATTTTTTCATTGCCGATTGGGAAATTTTCTTTACTGCGCTGAGTTTGAGCAGCCCAATATTTTTCTGCTGGTACTTTTATTTCGCCTAATGTATCTTTTTCAATTCTGTAGTCCATGTAGATCCTCCCTTTACTAAATCTTTGTTTACTTTATTTATTGTATCAAGTTTCACGATAACAATCATTAACGCCCTTCCGTATTTTCAAACAAATTTCGATAAAATGTTATCAGACTATTTACACTTTTCAGTTAATGGTGTATAGTAAGTACTATCATTAAGAGAGGGGGCTGGAACGTTACTACATACGTGAGAATGGGAGGGATGGATAAGCGTTTGTAATCGTTTCTTGCTTAATCTTTTGGGTTAAAATCGTGGGAAAAAGAGCCTCTAAAAAGGGCTCTTTTTTTGCTGCCATGATGAAGCTTTCGTAGTTTAATTCTAGCTGTGAATACAGCTATGAACACGCGTTGATCAATCCAGTCAAGAAGAACTAAAATGGTAGTTGACCAGTTAAAAAATCATAAGAAAAATCACCTTTTTATTCCTATGTTAAGATAAAATAAGAGTGAGGTGATCCGATGCCAAATGTGTGGACTCACATTATATTTGCAGAAGATTTATGTAAAAAATTAGGCAGGAAAGATTTACTGGAAACTTCCGCGCCACTCCTTAATTACGGAGCCCAGGGGCCTGATCCCTTCTTTTATCACCACTTTTGGCCATTAGCAAAGGACCAGCATGTAAGTGAAGCAGGTATGAAACTCCATACCGAACAATGCGGCCCTTTCTTATTGAACATGATCAGAAAAGGAAGAACAATGGAAAATCAAGTCCAGGCCTTCATTCTCGGATTTGTGAGTCATCATTTACTTGACCGTAATACCCATCCTTATATCCATTACCGAGCTGGCTATGAAAAAAATAAGCATCAGCTGCTTGAAGTGAATATTGACACGCTTATGCTGAAGAAACAGCGTGGGCTGGATTCATGGAAAAGTCCCGCGTTTAAAAAGTTTTCTCTCCAACTAAAAAGGAAGCCCATTGCCCATCTGCTTGAATCCCTAATCGATGAGTACTACCCAGGGTTGTCCTCATCCTTACCTCGCCACTACTTACTTCAATCTTATCGAGATATGAAGCAGGCGCAAACGATATTATTTGATCCATGGGGATGGAAAAATAAAGTCTTAGGCACTATGGTTTCTTCCTTTTCCCATCAACCTATTTCGAATGATAAGGATTATTTAAACGAGCAGAAAACCTTCTGGAGACACCCAGCGACTAATGAAGCAATCCAGTTATCATTTTTGGAACTGTATGAGAGAGCTTTTTCAGAAGCGGCAGAATTATTTTCCATGATCCTGGACTATTGGAAGCGCGGGGAGTCTCCTCTTCTTCATAATATTGAAGAAAAACTCGGTAATATTTCATATGATACCGGCTTACCCTTGAGCCTGAATTACACAAACGTATACAGTGATCCAATTGTGTAAAAGTGTGATGACACTCAAAAGGTTCTAACGCAGCTGATCAAATGTGTATCATGTATGGACCATGCAGAAAATCCGAATCATAAGAGCCATGATTCGGATTTTTTACCGCTGAGAATCTTCAGTTACGTACGGGTGACGACCTCTGACGCTTTATTCGTATGTTCTTTCGCTTCCTTAGTGCCTTTCTCCACATCTACAAGCTGAAGTAATAGGATGCCTGCAATAAAGAATACCAGGAGTGACAATATTCCGAACCTGCTTGACCCCGTTAACTGACCGACAAGAGCAAACACAAACGGTCCGAAAATTGCAGCAAACTTCGAAGAAATCCCATAAAATCCATAAAACTCAGCGTGGCGGTCTCCGGGCACCATCCTTCCAAAGACTGATCTGCTTAGTGACTGTGCCCCTCCCTGGACAAAACCAACACAAATAGCAAGAATATAAAAGTGCAGCGCAGTGGTCATAAAATAGCCCAGCGCGACGATAGCCAAATAGATAACCAGGGACAGCATTAAAGCTTTCTTTGCAGTAATCTTCTTTGCCAGCCAGCCAAAAAAATAGGCAAAAGGAATACCTACAAACTGTGTAATTAATAGAGCGATGATCAAGGAGTTACTATTAATTCCTATATCTCTGCCATAGATGGTAGCCATCTTAATAATAGTGGAAATCCCATCATTATAAAGCCAGAACGCACATAGAAAAAGCGCGAGCTGTTTAAATTGGTTCATTTCTCTTAATGTTTTTACTACACGGGTGAATCCGATCTTAGCGTAGGATTCTGTCCGCTCAACCTTCACTTTTTTTTCTTCGACGATATTTTTAAACAAAGGAATCGAGAAAATGAACCACCATATCCCTACAGATACAAAAGCCAAGTGGGTTCCCGCCAAACTATTAGGTAAACCAAACCATTGGAATTTCAGGATCATTAACAAATTAATGGCAAGCAGAATCCCGCCTCCGATATAACCTAAAGCAAACCCTCCTGCCGAGACTTTGTCAATCGATTCATTATCTGATACTTCGGGTAAAAAGGCATCATAGAAGGCATTGCCGCCTGAGAAACCGATTGTACCGACAATCATTAAGAAAGACGCTAATAGGTAGTCGCCTTCCCCTACAAAGGCAAGCAGGACGCTTGCAATCATCCCCATAAATGCAAAAAACATGAGAAACCTTTTTTTGGCCGCTGAATAGTCACTGATTGCCCCTAATATAGGTGCACATACGGCCACGATTAAAACCGCTATGGATTGGGAATAACCCCAGTAGCTGGCAGCCAGCGATTCTTTTAAACCTTTTGCAGCTACGTCATAATAGAAAATTGGTAAAACGGCTGCCATAATTGTGGTAGCAAAGGCTGAATTACCGAAATCATACAGCATCCAGCTCCATACTGGTTTCTTCTTCATTATTTAGCCCCCATGATTAACCCCTGTTTTCTCTAGCTTAGCAAAATATATTCACAAATAGCTTAAATTATAGAAATTTTTACAAATATGAGGAGGAATCACATTGAAAATTGCCGTATTTGGAGGCACTGGCCGGGTCGGGCACAAAGTAATCAAGCAGGCACTTACAGAAGGCTTTCTGGTGAAAGCACTAGTTAGAGACGTACAGAAAGCTTCGTTGGAATTGAAAGGAGCAGAGCTGATAGAAGGAAATGCAAGGAATAAAGTCGATATAGAAAGAACTTTGCAGGGATGCGACCTCGTCTTCAGTTCTCTTAACACGGATAAAACAGATACTTTATCTGTGGCCATGCCTCATTTAGTGGAAACAATGATAAAGGAGAACGTCACCCGAATCATTTCTATAGGAACTGCAGGTATATTAAACAGCCGTTTAGAAGCAGGAAAGTACCGTTTTGAGTCTAAAGAATCGAAACGAACGACAACGTTTGCAGCAGAAGAGCATCTCAAAGTACTGCAAACCCTGCAGAAAAGCAATTTAGACTGGACAATCATCTGTCCCACTTATTTACCAGATGGACCTATGGAAAGAGAACCGCGATGGGAAATTGATTATCTTCCTGCAGGAGGAAAGAAGATTACTGTGGATGATACCGCCTTATTTGCATTTAATGAAATTAAGAACCCTCGTTTTTCAAGAAAACGAGTAGGAATCTGCTATTAAACGAGCAAAAAAAAAGAGTCCGGGATGCGGACTCTATTTTTTATAAGGTCGGAAACCAAAAAATTCTTCTAAGGTTCCTTTATTATTGTATATTTGTTTGGCTGCTTCTTTACCTACGTATCTTACGTGCCAGGGTTCATAGGAATAACCCGTAACATCCTCTTTGCCTTTTGGGTAGCGGATAACGAATCCATACTCGTGAGCGTGGTTTGCCAGCCACTCCCCTTCGTCGGTTTGACGGAAGGATTCTTCCAGCTTGAAGGACATCTGTGCAGAGGTTAAATCCATTGCCAAGCCTGTCTGGTGTTCACTGGTACCCGGTTTAGCTGAAACTTTGTTAGCTTCCTTTTCTCCATAAGCATTCACATTACTTTGATACACATTCTTCTGTCTTTCGTAAGAGCGGTAACCGGAAGCTGCTACCAGGTCAATGCCTTGCTCCTTAGCTGCAGCAAATAATTGCTCCAGAGCATGAGCCGCTTCTTTTCGCATTTGCTTCTTCGGCTTAAATTCATCGAAATAGAAAGGAACGTCGGGAACGGTAAGATCAGGTGGTGTATACCCCTCTGGGAGCGTCCTTTTTTTATTCACTACCACTTGTAAACTTTCAGGGTTGTCCACTTGAATCACTTTATCATCAGGGATCGACTGGGAGCTGCTATTTTGGTTCTTTTCAGAGTCTCCACCGTCTTCTGTACTCTCTTGACCATTTGCATTCTTATCTTTATCATTCGTATTATTTTTTTCTTCATCTTTAGAGCTTTGGCTGGTCGAATCTTGGGATGTCTGTTGACTACTTCCGTTTGTATCGTTTGTGGCTTCGGAATTATTCTTTCCACCGTCTGTCTGCTGGTCTAATGCACAGCCAGTTAAGGTGATACTTAATGCTGCTGCCAGAATCAATGGTTTCTTTTTCATAGTAACTACCTTCCTAACTCTCAAATCATTATTACTAATATAACATCAAGAGCAGGATATTGTACAAAAATTTCCTCATATGAATTTCCAGTCAAAAAAAGACTACTGTATGAACAGCAGCCTTGTATAAACGTTATTCCTTAGTATAAGGTTGATATTTTTCGCTTAGACGTTGAAATTCTTCACGGTCGTTATTATCGATGGCCATGTTAATCTCCTTGTCCAAGCGTTCTTTATTAAACTCGAAAATCATTTGATCTAACAGCAAGCGTGAGGCTAATCGAATACCAAAGGACAATTCTCGTTTTGCAGTAATCTCTCGACCTCTATATTCTGGGTCACGGCGTAATACGTATATCATCTTTTGCTTTCTCATGAGAAGACCCCCTTCATGCTTTTTTCCATTATGCAGGATTTAAAAGCATTTCGCAATAATTTTCTGAATATTTAGTATTATGATTCCCCTTTTTACATTATTTAAACCTGTCACAGCAACTTTTTAAGCTATTAAAAAGTTTTTATTGATAGTTTTACATTATTTTTGCTGTTGATCTATTTATAGGTGGGTTTGGTATTCTCTCCCATTGAGAAAAAAACTCGAACCATTGTCTTGCACTGGTTCGAGTTTTCATTGACAGCATTAAATGAGAGAATACGCAGCTAACCTCGCCCGCTTTTTCATGGGCATAGTCTCTTGTTAGTTCTCCACTATCCTGCGTAAGCGGGCACAGATTCTGGCAATCATCTAAGCATTCCTATTTCATTATTCAATTTGTTTGTACGAGTCAGTTCTGAATCATTTTTGGTTGACAAAATTCTCGGCGACTTCCAGCGTACGTTTGACTTGATGACGAACGGAAGCCTCTACATCTTCTTTCATATTGCCTTCGCCATCCACTGTTACACTCGTTCCGTACGGATTACCGCCTGCGGAGAAAACAGAGTCATCGCTGTATCCTGGCGCAGCTATGATCGCTCCCCAATGCATCATACTTGTATAGAGATTTAACAGAGTTGCTTCCTGACCTCCATGAGGATTTTGAGCGGAAGTCATAGCACTAACTACTTTATTAATTAATTTCCCTTGAAACCATAGCCCCCCTGCCTGATCAATGAATTGTTTCATTTGAGCAGGTAAAGAACCAAATCGTGTAGGAGAACTGAAAATATAAGCGTCCGCCCAATCAAGATCATTTGTAGTTGCTTCCGGCACTTCATCCTTAGTTGCTAAATAATGCTCTTTCCAGGCTGGATTTTGCTCCATTGCCTCCATAGGTGCGAGTTCAGGCACTCGGACAAGCTTTACCTCTGCCCCGAAATCCTTCGCCTGATCTTCCGCCCATTTCGCAAGCTTATAGTTGGTTCCTGTTGAACTGTAATAAATAATCGCTAATTTTACATTACTCATAGTATCACTCCTAGAAAATATAGTTTTCTTAAAGATACCTATTTCTTCCTAAGGCATGAATCAAATACACCATAGTACAGTTCCCTCTCATAAAAAACTCAAACTAAAGAATCTTCAATTAAAGATATTAAACGGTGAAAGACATAAAGCAGCCACTTCCACTCCTGCCCGTCTTACACAAAGGTACAGGTATG
This sequence comes from Halobacillus rhizosphaerae, assembly GCF_046719735.1. Lineage (NCBI taxonomy): Bacteria > Bacillati > Bacillota > Bacilli > Caryophanales > Bacillaceae > Halobacillus > Halobacillus rhizosphaerae. The sequence continues at coordinate 10,532 of NZ_JAUTWQ010000004.1, read as the reverse complement.
GCCAAACTCCGGATCATATGTACGAAGGGCACTAACAACGGAATACCTAACATCTATACTTAGGGCTGCCAAGAAAATTTGCGGAAAATAAAAATAACCTGACAAAACTGTCAGGGTTTATATGACTAATTCAACTGGCTGGGCATACGTCCAATAACAATTTCTCCAGCCTCGTCTGCTGGCAAGTTCCTCGAACGAAGACGTTTCACTATTATAGAAAGAAAGGATCGCTTCTTCAATTGACTGCACAGCAGGCTCAAATGAAAGCTCAATCGTTTTCGAGAATTTCATTCCTTGGTAAGACCCCTCAATTAATATGGTTTCTTGTTTCATGAAGATTCTCCTCTCTGACTAAGATAATTAATGATAGCTTACTTAACCATACCCTCTCTTTACTAAAATTAACCACTTAAATTTTCACCATAGGCAAAGATTCTTGCCACCACCAAGCAATATGGTTTGGGAAACCTTTTTTTCTCTAGACTCAATAGCGAGGAGTCTGATAAGCTAAGAAATGCTTTACAGTAAGATTCGGAGGAGCCTGTTCAATGACGGAATATGAAAATTTGAAAATGGGAGAAAAGGGAGCCTGGGTCAGTATTGTGGCTTACTTAGTTCTTTCAGCATTAAAGCTTGTCATAGCTTCTCTTGGTAATTCTGAAGCATTAAGAGCAGATGGGTTAAATAACACCACTGATGTGATTGCTTCTGTAGCTGTATTAATCGGTTTAAGGATCTCCAGAAAACCTCCAGATGAAGACCATCATTATGGTCACTTCAGAGCAGAAACCATCGCCTCTCTCATCGCTGCATTTATCATGATGACGGTTGGAATAGAAGTTATTATTGGAACGGTTCAGGATATATTAAATCATAAAACCACGGAACCTTCTTTACTAACTGGCCTTACAGCTATTGGAGCAGCAGTAGTTATGATCGGTGTATATCGTTATAACATCAAATTATCTAAGAAGGTAGACAGCAATGCTTTATATGCAGCTGCACAGGATAATAAATCAGATGCTTACGTAAGTATTGGTGCAGCACTTGGTATTTTCGGCGCCCAATTCGGTTTATACTGGCTAGACCCGCTTGCTGGTTTTATAGTTGGATTAATCATCTGTAAAACCGCCTGGGATATTTTCAGAACCGCCAGTCACAGTCTTACTGATGGTTTTGATGAAGAAGAAATTGAAACGATTAAGAACTCGATTTCGGAACATCCCGATGTATGGGCAGTAAAAGATGTGAAAGCCAGACTTCAGGGAAACCAGACCCTGGTTGAAGCAACTATTCATGTAAATCCAGATTTTTCCATAAAAGAAGCCCATGCGATCACCGATGAATTAGAGGAGAAATTAAAAAAAGAAAGAGAAATTTATTACGCTCATATTCATATTGAACCCTATGTAAAAAAAGAGCGGTGAGGTTATGAGACCCTCACCGCTTATTCGTTTGCAAAATATTTATTTAAACTGCGGATATCCTTCCAGCCATAAGCCGTTTCTTCATATGTGCCCTTTCCTATTGTAACTTTCTCTGCCTCCACAGGATGTGCTCCGCATTTTATATAAAACTTACTAGAAGGATTATGTGTCAGCACCCAGACAAGCAATGAGCGGTAACCAGCTCTCTCCATAGATGCAGCAAAGGCTTCTAATAATTGGCTTCCATACCCTTTTCCCTGATATTCATCAAGCAAATAAATAGAATAAATCTCTCCATCGTACCCATAATTTTTTGTCCGCTCTTTCCCTCCAGAAACAAACCCCACCACTTCATGATCATTGTTTTCGATCACATAGGCGATTTGACCATTCACAGGTTTTCTAAGAACAGTTTCCCAAAGGGTGACTCGATTTTCCAGCGTTATATTACTTAGATCTCTTTCATCAATTAAGTCTTTATATGTAGATTTCCAGCTGCTTACATGGATATTGGCGATTGTTTCTGCATCTTCAAATTTAGCTTCTCTTATATGAGCCATGTCCGCTTCTTCCCTTCTAAAATGATCTCTCTTCTATTTTATCAGAAAAAATGGTGCCACGCTTATGGCACCATTTTTCCTTACTGACACTGAAAACTGGAGATCTGTCTCGTATCTAAACCTGTATAAAACCATTGGCGTTGGACGCGATTCCATCTGAATCCTGCTACAGATGTTCTGCCAATAAAGGTAGGGTAGAACCAAAATGACCGTCCATTATTCAGCCGAACCCATGTGTAGCGGTACAAGCATCCCCAAAAAGATCCGGGATCTACAGCGGTTAAGCTGGGACCTTGATTTCCTGGCGGTGCAAAAGGCGGTGGTGGGAGCTGTCCTGCTCCAAACGGAGGCTGACCTGGGCCAAAACCCGGATTGCCTCCTGGAGGTCCTGGAGGTCTGCCACCTGGACCTCCTCCCCCTGGGCCTGGTCCGAAACCTCCCTGGCCAGGACCGAAAGTTCCCGGATAGGGACCTCCTCCAGGAAATCCTTGCTGTCGGTACATAACGATCAATTCCTTTCGCGAAAGTATCCTTATAGATTATGCACCGTTTAGGCGGGTGTGCTTAGATCGTCATGAGAAAGACAGCGGCAATTGCACCTAATACTACGAAAATAATATTCAGGTTCAGCCAGGCTATGAACACGGCAAACAAACCAGCAATGATTCCAACCTGCGGCGCTTCTGGCTTAACACTAATAATTCCTGGGAAAATCAATGCTCCAAGGGCAGCATACGGAATAGCATTCAGCCAAGCGTCCACCCATTTGGGGAATACAGCTTGATTGATAATAATGACCGGTAGAAAGCGTGGTATCGCAGTTACAATCGCCATCCCAATAATCATCCAAATGATCATACATCTTCCTCCTCATCATCTAAAATAAACACACCGATCAAAGCTCCTAATAACGTTCCAAGAATAATCGACCACCCTTGTTCCATTCCTAACCGTTGACAGATAAAATTAATCAGCATGGCAAGCAAGGCAATTCCAGCTAACCTGTATTGCTTTTTTACAGAAGGAATTAATAATCCTATAAACATGGCAAAGAGAGCGATCCCCATGCTTTCACTTAATCTTGGTGGAATAACATCGCCAAGAATCCCTCCAAGGTAAGAACCACCTGTCCAGGAAGAATAAGCCGTGAGGAACAGTGCAGCATAAAACCATCCGCCGTAGTCTTCCTTTGCTTCCTTTCTATAAAGAGTGGATACGGTAAATGTTTCATCCGTCAGGCCTAGACTTAATGGCAGTTTAGCTTTCAGAGAAATATCTTTTAACCGATTTACAAATGATAAACTCATTACAAAATGACGGAAATTCAAAACGAAGGTGGCGATAACCACCTCCATTATTCCTGTGCCTGCTGCCACCATGCTTACAGCTAGAAATTGAGCAGCTCCAGCGAAAACAGCCATACTCATGAAAGTTAGTTCCCAGGTGCTTAAACCCGATTGTCTCGCTAATACACCGTAGGTCAAAGCGATCGGCAGATATCCAAGCATAATGGGTAATCCAGCCACTACCCCTCTGCGAACCATATGGAATTGATTAGAAGTTTCTGTCTTCCTAATTGCCCGCATATTCATGATTAATCCTCCACTACGTTAAATTTGTATTATTATACCAAAACACCCCGACCCCTGTAAGATATAGAGAAAAATTCATTGACTTTCCCCTTAACCTCCTTTATATTTACATTAATTACTTCAATACGTAAAAGCGTCTAAGTAAAAAAGAAAACATTCATTGGTGTTCCATAGTAAAATAAGTAAAGAGCAGTTCAAGAGACTGGATGGCTGCTGTAAATCCAGGCCTTGCTTATTTGAATTACAGAACGAATTACCAGCCGATGAGAACGAGAGTGGATGAATTTTCATCAATAAGGGTGGTACCGCGGAGTTGCGAGCTTCGTCCCTATTTACTTAGGGACGAAGCTTTTATTATGAAATAAAGGAGGAAGAATCATGCTACACTTGCAGCCTAAAAAGCTCCCCCATGTTATAGAAGCAAGTCTATTGTTAATCGCCATTATAGGTGTAATCAGTTACTTTATCATTAAACTTCAAAGTGTCCCTCATGTACCAATATTAATTGCTATCTTAATTATGATCACCTATGGTTTGCTGAAAAACATGTCCTTTAATCAGCTTCAGCACGGAATGATCCAGGGGGCCCAGACGGGGATGGGGGCTGTCCTTCTCTTCTTTCTAATTGGAATCCTTATTTCCAGTTGGATGGCAAGCGGGACGATCCCCGCCTTAATGACGGCAGCCTTTTCTCTAGCGGGCGGTCCATGGTTTCTAGCGATTACATTTGCAGTAACCGCGATTGTCGGCGTAGCTTTAGGCAGCTCATTTACTACGGCAGCAACCATCGGGGTCGCCTTTATCGGCGTAGCAGAATCTATGGATGTATCTCTTGCCATGACAGCTGGCGCTATCGTGTCTGGTGCTTTTTTTGGCGATAAAATGTCTCCATTATCCGATACAACAAACCTAGCCTCCACTGTAGTCAAAGTAGACTTGTTTGAACACATTAAAAATATGTGCTGGACCACAATCCCTGCCTTTATCATTACCTTTCTTCTGTTCATGTTCTTATCGACTAATAAAACAGGAGGCGAACAATTATCCTCCTTTCAATCAGGAATTGATCAAACTGGTTTAGTGGACTGGAGTTCATGGATCCCTGTTGCTATTCTTGTATTGCTTACTGTTTGGAAGCAGCCAGCATTTATATCCTTAGCTGTCAGCAGTCTTGCTGCCACACTCATTGCCGGGATGCGCGGAGTGATGTCCTGGGGAGCCTTATGGACATCTTGGTTCGATGGGTATACTGCTGATACGAATAATGAAGCAGTCAATCAATTACTTACTAGAGGTGGAATGAACGGAATGCTGTTTACCATTTCTCTAGTCATACTAGCTTTGGCCCTTGGAGGATTATTCTTTGTCACAGGAGTCATACCTGCTGTTCTGCATAAACTTCAACAATCGTTGACCACAGCTAAAACTGCTACTCTCTCGGCTGCTTTAACAGCAATCGGTATTAATATCGCCATTGGCGAGCAATATTTATCTATTCTGTTGACGGGAGAAGCCTACCAGGATATTTACGAAAGAGCAGGACTTGCTAGAAAGAATCTCTCCAGAACACTAGAAGATGCAGGAACCGTCATCAATCCTTTGGTTCCCTGGAGTGTATGCGGAGTGTTCTTATCAGGAGTGCTCGGGGTTCCAGTCATCGATTATTTACCGTTTGCTTTCTTTTGTTTGTTATCACCAATTTTGACCATTATTTTTGGGCTGACAGGAAAGACACTGACACCCAGTCCCTCTTCAGCCGAGTCTCTAAAAAAAATTAATTAAAAAACCGCCAGGACCAAGCAATCCAATAGAGCTTAAAACCCGAACCAATGGAATGGTTCGGGTTTTCATGATTAGCAAATATGCAACGTCAAAACTCTGTTCTACTCAGAGTCTCTCTTTCAAGTATTAACATTCCTTCAAATGCAGGATCCTCTCTGCTTCTTCCATTCTTTACGCAGTAGTGAAAAACAATGATGGTCATAATAAGTCCCTTTATATAAATGTTTATCTCTGAAAATCCCCTCATCAGAAAAGTTGAGCTTGGAAAGCAGATTTTTGGATCTTGAATTTTCCAAAGCTATGTAGGCATGAATTCGATTCAAATTCATGGAGGTAAATCCAAAAGCAAGCAGCGACTGAAGGGCTTCATTCATATAACCCTCTCCCCAGTAGTCCGGTAGTAAATCATAGCCAATCTCCGCCATATGATTCACCTGATCCCATTCATGATATCCACATGTGCCGATTAAGACACCTTTTGTTTTGAGTTCAATTCCAAACCGATTGAACGGTCGCTCTTCTTGTGGAGAATACCACTGTATAAATTCCTCTGCCTGCTTCTTCTCCTTAAAGGGCTCTTCATCATAGAGATACCTGCCAACTTCTTCATTAGAGAACAAGGTGTAAATAAAAGACTCGTCATTCTCGGTCAATACTCTTAAACGAAGCCGTTCGGTCTCAAGCTCTGTATGAAACATAATTTTTTCTCTCTCCTTAAATGACTAATGCATGATATATTCCTGTTTGAATCCCCTACTCCGCCTCCCAGAAGAATTCCATCTAAATGAACCACCATGTATAGAAAACGCCTGACCATATAAACTATAAAAAAGGAGTGGAGGTTATGGAAGAACATTCCTCAAATGATATACAGGCCACTGATGAATCCTGGCATATGGGACATGCAGAAGCTGAGGAGATTTTGGAGGACCTTGCTTTTTACCGGACACTAATTGCAAATGTTATTTTTATAGGAAAAAAGGGATCTAAAGACTGGGTGCTGGTAGACTGCGGCATCCCACACTACGGAACAAGAATTATAGAAGCGGCAGAAAAACGATTTGGCAGCCAGCCTCCGAAGGCAATCCTGATAACCCACGGACATTTTGATCATATCGGATCTGCTAAGAAGCTTGCCGAGCATTGGGGGGTAAGTCTGTATGCCCATCCAATGGAAATGGATTATCTGACTGGAAAAAGAGAATACCCTGTAGGTGATTCTACAGTAGGGGGAGGATTGTTTACCATTATGTCTCCCTTTTTCCCTACCCATGCTCCAGATCTAGAGAAATGGGCAGAACCACTTCCTGAAGATGGAACGATTCCATTCTTGCCTCAATGGCGGGCCATTCATACACCGGGACATACACCGGGACACTTATCGTTCTTTCGGGATAAAGACAAGGCACTGATAGCTGGGGACGCAATTATAACTGTAAAACAGGAATCAACGCTCGCCGTCTTTATTCAGCATCAGCACGTCCATGGGCCACCTGCTTATTTCACTCCTAACTGGGAGGAAGCAGAACATTCAGTTAAAAAACTAGCTGCTCTGCGTCCTCATACAGCTGTAACTGGTCACGGCCTGCCCATGGACGGGGAACTATTAGCAGACCAATTAGATGAACTTGCCGTGAATTTCAAAGAATTAGCTATTCCTAAACACAAGAAACATCTTCACTAGCTTTATAAAACCCTCGCGCCAATTCCTTATAGGTAATTGGCGCTATTACGTTTTCTCTTGGTTGAGCTCTTCTTCCTCCAATAAAGCAGAAAGTTTAGCAAGCCCTTCTGCCAGCCTCGGACTAGGCCGGCAATACAGCGACTCTTCCAGCACATGAATTTGATTTTCAGTTACTGCCTTTATACTCTTCCAGCCCGGCCGTTTCTTCAGAAGTTCCGGATTCATTTTCTCTTCTTTCACTCCTACCCACACCATACAAATATGATCAGGATTTCTTCTTTTTACTTCATTCCAATCGGTTTGCACACTGGCGGAACTCTCTGTAGCAAAAAGGTTATACCCTCCTGCCAGCTCGCTGATCTCCGTCAGCCAGTTTGGATTTCCTGGAGTAAATATTGGTTTCGGCCACCATTCCCAGTAAAGTGACGGTGTTGTTTTTCTTGCGGCGGCTTTTTCCTTGTAAAAATGGATCTCTTCAAGAAATTCTGCAGCTTTCTTTATTCCTATTTCAGGCACACTTATTGCGTTGCCCACTGTTCGAATATCATTTGCAATTTCCTCAATGGAATTTGGATTTAAAATAATATAAGGAAGTCCTTTTTCTTTCAATCCTTCAATATTCTTTTCCATACCTGGGACACTGAGTGAAGCCAAGACGAGGTCAGGATTTAACTGTTCTACTTTTTCTATATCAATCGATAAATCCGGTCCCAATTTAGGAAGGGAATGAACTTCTTCAGGATAATCAGAATAATTGTCGACACCAACCAACAACTCTACTTTGCCCAAATAAGCGATAATCTCAGTATTGCTAGGGCAAATCGACACAATTCTCATAATTTCACCTCATTTTTCAGAATAGCCTGATGTTTCATTTTCTTCCATTATAGCTTATATTTAACTTAAGAAAAAAGTTGAAAGGAATGAACCCAGGTGACCACCACTTTATATGATAGCTCAAGGGGTATTGTGGAATTTACATACCAGGGCAGCGGTCCAGCGATACTGCTCCTTAAAGGCGGCCACTCCACAAGAGACACAAACTTATCGCACAGCAGTTTGGTTTATGAAGGGTATTCATTGTTAACCATTTCAAGACCCGGATACGATTATACAGAGGTTTCCACCGGCAGAACACCTGAAGACTTTGCCGCTACCATAATAGAAGTACTGGATCATCTTCAAATAGAAAAAACTGCAGTCATTGCGATTTCTGCAGCAGGGCCGACAGGGGTAGCTTTAGCTGCCGAGTACCCATCACGAGTTACGAAGCTGATTATGGAAGCCGCCCTAACCCGCCCTTTGGAAAAAGAAATGGCTATACTTGGCAAGCTATTATTTGGGCCAGCGGAGAAAGTCTTTTGGGGCAGTTTAAAGACGATGCTGAAGTTCTTCCCTGATCTGGTGATGAAGCAGATGACTGCTGAACTGACGACGGAAGATGCGGAGGAATATGTGAACCGCTTATCCCCAAATGATCGCCGGTTTATCTATGACATGCTTGCCACTTCTCAATCCGGCAAAGGATTTTCTTTAGACTTAACTCATGAAACACCTGATCTTAGTAAAGTACAAGTCCCTGTATTAGGCATGTATTCACAGAAAGATAAAACCGTCCAGTATACGAATGCTCAATTATTAAAGTCAAATGCTCCAAATTGTGAAATTTTCGAAGTCGATTCGGACAGTCATTTAATTTGGATTGGGAAGCACGCCAGTCATGTATGGGAAAAACGACTAGAGTTTTTAAGCCATTGAACAAGCGAGGAGGATCAAATTGGAAGAAATAAGAGTAAACCAAATTTTAGATCGGTTTCTAACGTTTTATGATAAAGCTACTATTGAATGCGCCCATTCTGAACGAAGATATCAATTGTGGAAGAAATATTACGGTTTCGCAGCTGTACCTCCTGGAGATATTGGAGAACAGCTTGCTAGAGAAATGCTTGACTATGCTTGGGATAAATATTCATTGGTGTACGATAAAATTAAATATTGGGAAGCTGATTTACTAAGAATTCATGAGCTGACTCTGCTAGTGAAAGAAAAGCTTCAATATTCCGACTCCCTGGATTTAGAACTACTCTTTTTTGTGGGGACCTTTGAATCTGAACCGTTCATTAAACGCAATCAGAACAATTCATTAACTATCTGTTTCCCAGTGGAATCAGATTGGAGTGATTTTCGATTAGCTCAGGAACTAGCGAATGCCGTGCATTGTATGAAGTCCGGTCTCTCCCCGAATCTAAATCGTTCACTTGCTGAAGTTATATTCCAGGAAGGTTTGGCTCTCCATACAACACAGCAGGTCATGACGCTGGATACGAACAGAGAAACAAATTTACTATGGGGACATGATAAGTGCAGTCAAGAGCCCAACAGGATAATGATGAATCTCATTCCTTATTTACATCGCAGTGATTATGAAGCCATCTATTCATTTACCAAAGGGACAGGAGCTTCCGGGTACGAAAGGGAAGCAAACTTTACAGGCTGGATGCTGGTGAAATATTTAATTAAAAAGGGATATACTCTTCCTGAACTTTCCGCTATTCCAAGCAGTGGAGTTAATAAATTTGTGGAACAGTCGCTATTTTCATTACTTGACCATGCGTATCTTATTCAGCCTCAAGATTAATTTTTTTAAAATAGCACCTATCTTTTTCCAGAAAGATCTGCTATACTTTGATTAATTATTGTTGTTCGATAAGATTCATAAAAGAGAAGATGTATCGCAATGATGTCGTCTTGATTGAATTATGAAGAGCAAGAATAGTAATACAATGTGGAGATACATCCACGCAGGAGGTTTTTGTACATGGTAGAAGGTACAGTTAAATGGTTCAACGCAGAAAAAGGTTTCGGTTTCATCGAAGTAGAAGGTCAAGACGACGTATTCGTTCACTTCTCTGCGATCCAAGAAGAAGGTTTCAAATCTCTTGAAGAAGGCCAAGCCGTGACTTTTGAAATTCAAGAAGGTCAGCGCGGACCACAAGCAGCTAACGTTCAAAAAGCATAAATCACAAAGGCTCCCCCTAGTGGGAGTCTTTTTTATGAGAAGATTTATTTTCTTGAATGAGGCCCAATTTCTAGAGCTTCCCCCCCAGTAACTTTCCCATTTTATAGGTTCGCCTCTTAGATGGAAAAGTAAGGAATAAGCAACTCCAGTCACCGCTGTCATCGTTAATAAATTCTTTTTTCCTTTCCCCCTTTCTTTTTCTTTGGGCGTCTGTTATACTAAAGTTAATTATTGTTGTTCGGATAAGAATCAGAAGAGAAGATGCTTCAAAGTGATTTCGTCTTGATTTAATATGAAGAGCAAGAATAGTAATATCTTGTGGATTATATATCCACGCTGGAGGTTTTCGTACATGGTAGAAGGTACAGTTAAATGGTTTAATGCAGAAAAAGGTTTCGGTTTCATCGAGGTTGAAGGTCAAGACGACGTATTTGTTCACTTCTCTGCGATTCAAGAAGAAGGTTTCAA
>NZ_JAUTWQ010000039.1:0-16156 GCF_046719735.1 Halobacillus rhizosphaerae | reverse complement strand
TCTCTAAACACCTTACATTATGCTTAATATCTTTCTGAATGTAAATGGATAAGGGTCAAACTGTATAAATTGAACTACAAATGTCTGGCTGTCAGATAAGAAAATTACCCCTAATCATCTTAGGACCAACAACTAAGAAAAATACTACTCTGGGCAACCGCTCCGGAAATACACTCCGCTTTTCGCGGGCGGCTGGTCTGCCTCCTCGCGATGTGCGCTCCGGGGTCAAACCTATGCCTTCCTCCCGCAGAAGTCTACGCGTATTTCCTACGCTGTTATGGCTGCGATAGAGAAAAAGAGTACTTTAGAAACTCTAACATTCTTTCTTCATGCAGAAAAAAATCCGAACGAAGATGCACCATTCATCGACGTTCGGATTAATTAACTGCTATAGAACTTGCATCATTTCGGTGATTGAAACATGACCGGGAATGGATAACTGTCTTTCTGATCGTTTCTTTCCACAGTGACCACTGCCACATATGGACCTGCTAGATCCGGGAGGCGGATGTCTGCTTCACCTTCTACCGTTCCAGCGCTCGGTTTACTGATCGAGAACAGCCTGCCAATGGACAACATCGTTCCCGCCCGGTAAAGATCAACAGTAACCTCTTCGGCATCTTCCGTTAAGTAGAAGCGATAGGAGAGATCCTTCGACGTTTCCCAGTCCTGAAAAAGCTCGAACCCGGAGATCTTCGCGTAATCGTCGCCTTCATTCATAAATAAATAGGGAAGCGAGTAGGTTTCATCTGGTCCTTCGATTTTCACATACCCTTGATGGATTCCTTTTGATAAAAAGGCTTTCGATAAACTCGCCTCAACCTCTACTTTCTCTGACTGATTCGGAGCAAGGGTGACGGATGACGGCATTGACCAAGATACTCCGCGATCTTCGTCAGGGACGAGAAAGTGGAAGGTTTTCGTTTGATGATCTGTATTGGTTAAGGTTATGACCGAGTTTGCATGCAGAAATTTTTTCTCCTCTAATTTCCCCAACCGAAGCGAGCCTGGTGACATCCAAAGCTTCGGATGAATCGCTTCTTCCGGATCAACGTATCCCGCCCCCTGTTCAGTCGGCACATACGGTTCATCTTGTTTATTTTTGATCAGGTCCGCGGTGCTCATCAATGAGGTCTTGATTTCTGCCGGCGTCCAGTCTGGATGAGCCTCCTTAATTAATGCCGCCACTCCTGCCACATGCGGAGAAGCCATACTCGTACCGCTCAGTGCTTTATACCCCCCAGGTACAGTGCTGAAGATGTCGACTCCAGGCGCTAAAATGTCTGGTTTGATCGCCCAGCTTGTCGTGACCGGTCCCCGGGAGCTGAACGGAGCAAGCGACTTCTCTACTTTCTCCTGGCTTGTTTCTACCCACTGATTTTCCTGAATCGCCTTCTGCTTGAGCCATTCCCCGTCTTCCTGCGAAATCGATACGACCGGAATCGGCAAATTCAAGCCTTCAAGCGATCCCTGAAAGGCGCCTTTTTCATTATTATAAATAATCAAGGCTTTAGCTCCCCGCCGATAAGCTTTCAAAGCTTTCTTAGAAAAAGGAACTACGCCGCGTTCCATCAGCACGATCTTCCCTGTAGCCATCGACAACGGTGCTTCCCCATTTCCGCCATCCATGAGTGGAAACTTCTTGCCAAGATTCCATTCGGCAGAGTTCTGGAGCGGAATGAGGGAAATCTGCCGATCCTCGCCCGGAACGGTTAATACGGAGGCTTCGGCAGGCCGCGCCGAAGCGCCGACGGTAATGGCATCGGGAGAAGTGGCTGGCGATCCCACCGTCCATGTGTCCGGTCCTGAGTTCCCTGCTGCCACCACCACAACTACACCTAATTCAATCGCTTTATTGACCGCTTTGCTCGTTGGCCAATCGGGACCGTTGACGTCGTTGCCGAGCGACAAATTGATCACATCCATGCCGTCCTTTACGGCTTCTTCAATCGCTGCAATTACCTGTACAGAGCTCCCCGCCCCGCCAGGTCCCAGCGCCCGGTACGCATAAATGTCCACATCCGGCGCTATGCCCTTCATCTTTCCATCGGCAGCAATAATTCCCGCAACGTGCGTACCGTGGTCGGTGGCGCCCTCCCCTTCTGTTTCCATAGGATCGTCGTCAAAATCCACGAGGTCAAACCCCCCCTTATAATTCGCCTGCAAATCAGGGTGATGGTAGTCTATACCCGTATCAATGACGCCGACCTTCACCCCTTTCCCGGTAAAAGGAAGATTCGCGGTTTTGCGGATTTTTTCCCTCGTTTGTGGATTCGTTTTCTCAAAAAGGGCTTTGTACGTATGCACCGGATATTGATTCACTACGGTGTCCAGACGAGCAATCTTCTCCAGTTCACGCGCCGTACCCTTCACCGCCACCCCGTTAAAAATCGTATCGTATTCCGCTACGATCTCCAGACGCGGGAGTCTGAGCTTTACCTGTTTCACAAACTCGGCAGGCTTTTCGTCTAATTCAATGATGATTGTCTGGTCTTCGTCAGGCTTAAAGCCGGTTAATAATAGGAAGACCAGTGCTGTTCCGAGCAAAAGAAATCTCAATCGCCGCATAAGTGGAAGCTCCTTTTTTGCTTTAGTGTGTATATTTAGAAGCTTCCTATACCATTTTGCTTCCGTTTACGATCAAGAGAAGAGATTAAGCACAAATAGCCGCTCCGGAAATACATTCCGCTTGTCGCGGGCGGCTGGTTTGCCTCCAAGTGCGTTCGCACTCCGGGGTCAAACCTATGCCTTCCTCCCGCTGAAGTCTCCATGTATTTCCTACGCTGGAATGGTTGATATCCATTCTCCTTTGTTCATTCGCGGAAACCGAGCAGAGAATGGAAAATGACTAGAAATCCTGCCTCATACAAGACAAATAATCTAAAGTTTAAATATGCAGTACCTGGAAGAACAAGGCACTAAATGCGCCTAAAGATACTAAAAAAGGTGCCGAGATTAAATCTCGACACCCTGTAAGAATCCACATTTTCTGATTCCTCTTTATTTTGTACCGTACAAGCGATCGCCGGCGTCGCCGAGACCTGGAACGATATAACCTTTTTCATTTAATTTTTCATCCATAGCGGCTAGATAGATATCCACATCCGGGTGAGCTTTCTGAACAGCTTCCACACCTTCTGGAGCAGCTACCAGGCACATAAGACGAATTTGACGCGCGCCGCGTTTCTTCAATGATTCAATCGCTTCGTTGGCAGATCCGCCAGTTGCTAGCATTGGATCAATGACAATCAATTCACGTTCTTCTATATCACTCGGAAGCTTTACGTAATATTCCACAGGCTTCAATGTTTCCGGATCACGATAAAGTCCGACGTGACCGATCTTCGCAGCAGGAATCAACTGCACAATACCATCAACCATGCCTAGACCTGCACGCAGAATCGGCACGAGCCCGATTTTCTTTCCAGTTAGAACTTTTGCCTTTGCATTGGAAACGACGGGAGTGTCAATTTCAACTTCCTCAAGAGGCAAGTCACGGGTAATTTCAAATGCCATCAGGGCAGCTACTTCGTCTACTAACTCACGGAAATCTTTCGTGCCCGTTTCAGTCTTACGTATGTAAGTCAGCTTGTGTTGGATTAGCGGATGATCCAGAACGTACAATTTTCCCATTGCCGATCACTCCTTCTGTTAATTTACATCCTTTAAATTGTACTGAAAAAATGGCCAGGAAACAACCCTTATATCAGAGTGGGAAGGATTTCCTATGTCATGTAAAAAAAGCCACCAGCTTTCAGGCTAGTGGCTTTCCATCTGCTTATAAAGAAGAGTAGGTCGCTGTTTGGTACATAGGAAAACGAGACGTTAACTTCTGTACACGATCTGCCGCATCTTTCATTTTTTCTTCATCTTCATGGTTTTCAAGGGTAAAGGCGATCAGCTTGCCGATTTCTTCCATTTCCGCTTCTTTGAAGCCTCGGGAAGTCACTGCCGCTGAACCGATCCGAACACCACTTGTCGTGAAAGGACCTTCTGGATCAAAAGGAACAGTATTTTTATTTGTTGTAATGCCGATTTTATCCAAAGCTTTTTCAGCTACTTTGCCTGTCAGACCTGTTTCTCTTAGGTCTACCAGCAGCAAGTGGTTATCGGTACCGCCGGAAACAACGCGCACGCCGTGGTTAACGAGCGTTTCCGCTAGTTTCTTAGCATTGGCAATCACTTGACGGGAATACTGCTTAAATTCAGGGGCTAATGCTTCCTTGAAGGCTACCGCTTTGGCAGCGATAATATGCATTAATGGTCCACCCTGCATGCCTGGGAAAACAGATTTATCGATTTTCTTAGCGAACTGCTCTTCACAAAGAATCATGCCTCCTCGTGGTCCGCGCAGTGTTTTGTGAGTCGTTGTGGTTACGAACTGAGCGTGGGGAACTGGATTCGGATGCAGACCAGAAGCAACGAGGCCTGCGATGTGCGCCATATCCACCATCAAATAAGCTCCCACTTCATCCGCGATTTCACGGAATTTCGCGAAATCAATTTCACGAGGGTAAGCACTGGCACCCGCTACGATCAGTTTCGGCTGCACTTCTTTAGCAATTTTCAGAATTTCATCATAATCGATCAGCTCTGAATCTTTATCCACTCCATAATCTTCAAAATTATAAAGCGTACCGCTGAAGTTAACTGGACTGCCGTGGGTAAGGTGTCCGCCGTGATTCAGATTCATTCCAAGCACTTTATCGCCCGGCTCAAGAATCGTGAAGTATACGGCCATATTTGCCTGTGCTCCAGAGTGAGGCTGCACGTTGACGTGTTCGGCACCAAATAATTGTTTCGCACGGTCTCTCGCAAGATTCTCCACCACATCTACATGTTCGCAGCCGCCATAATAACGGCGGCCAGGATAACCTTCCGCATATTTATTCGTCAGTACAGAGCCCATCGTTTCCATAACAGCCTCTGATACGAAGTTTTCTGAAGCGATTAATTCGATATTGTTCTGCTGGCGGTTTTTCTCCTCTTGAATTGCGGCTAGAATTTCTGCATCTGCTTGTTTCAAATGATCCATCTTTAGTTCCCCTTTCGATTCCTATTCATCACAAGACCCTTCTTCGACCACATGACTGATTTCATATACAGCCCTTACGCCGCCAATCAGCGGCGGACGCGTTTTCGCACTAGTAACATGAGCTTTTCCAATAGACTTCTGATCAATTCGGAGAGGGACGGCGACACGCTTGAGATGCATGCCGATAAATGTATCTCCTATATCTATTCCGGCAGAGGCATGAATCGTCTCTACCAGGACAGGATCTTTGAATTGCTTATAGGCGTAAGATGCCATGGATCCTCCTGCAGTTGGCACAGGAATCGCGGCTACTTCGGCCAGACCAAGCTTCTCCTGCACGGATCGTTCCACTAAAAGCGAACGATTCAAATGTTCACAGCATTGAAAAGCAAGCTCGACATTCGTCTTTGCAGCAAGCTTCTGCATGGCCTGATAAATGACCTCAGCAATTTGTTCATTCCCTGATGTACCAATGCGTTTTCCAGCAATTTCACTCGTTGAACAGCCAACGACAAACAGTCCGTTATGGATCGCGTCACTTTGAATGAGCTGATCAACAACAGCTTCCACATCGACTTGAATCCTCTCGATATTTGCCACTATTGCAACACCTCTTTAGTTTTACAAAAAAGAGAAGCTGTTGGTTAAAGCTCCTCTTTTTTTGATGATGAAACGCCAAAATCCGAACATTAATAATTAAATTAATCTTGTATGTTCGATTTTAACTGTTACTGATTCATTTGTCTAGTTAAATTGTGAGACTATTTTATGAACATTTTGGTTCCTGGTTACGGTCCTAATGAGCGAGGACGGGTTGGCCGCTCTGCCTTTTGGATCCTCTTCTATTTGCTATGGGGCGGGGTGGAATGTACTCGCTTTCCGTGGACGAACGCCCGAGCCTCCTCGCGAAACCCACGCTGCGGGGTCTCGGATCGCCCGTTTTCCACAGGAGTCTCGTACATTCCACCCCGCCCCATACATTTGAAATACTTTTCCAAAAGGCAAAGAATAGAAGATTACCATTTGTTCATTCTTCAAGCCAGTTATACTCATCTACATAATAGAATACGGATAACAAGAGGTTCCCTAAAATAATCTTCTTCTATAACAAAACCGTTTTCAATAATAATAATTTCTTTTTTTATTCGTTTTCGTAGGCGGAAATTTTGTTCACACGTTTTTCATGGCGTCCGGCTTCGAATTCTGTCTGCACCCAGGTTCTGGCGATTTCAACTGCAAGCCCCGGTCCGATGACACGCTCGCCCATACATAAAACGTTCGAGTCGTTATGTTCACGCGTTACTTTCGCCGTAAACAAGTCATGCACAAGCGCCGCTCGAATACCTTTTACTTTATTGGCAGAGATGGACATGCCAATCCCCGTACCGCAAATCAGAATGGCTTTATCAAATTCTCCATTGGCCACACGTTCAGCCGCTGGAATCGCGTAATCCGGATAGTCTACAGAACCTTCACAATCACAGCCAATATCTTCAAACTCTACATTTAATTCCGTCAATAAACCGGCCACTTCCTGACGCAAATTCACGCCACCGTGGTCAGAGGCAAGAATGACTCTCATCACTACACACACTCCTCTATCTTCAGTTAGTCACCATTATAGTGACACCTCAAAACAAACCTGTCAATGAAAAGAAAAGCGGAGGCGCCCGTTTAGACCTGACAAGCATAAGACAAGCGGCGGAGAGAGGCGACTTTTCCTCTCGCAGGCGATTGACTTATGTCTCGAGGGTCTGGGCGCTGCAGCTAGACAATGAAAAGCGGAAGCGAGCGTTTAGATCCCTCGGGCTAAGCGAGCGAGCTGCAGAGGTACGCCCTTCACCTCTTCAGATTGATCGCTTAGAACCGACGGGATCTGCGAGCTGCAGCTGGACAAAGAAAAGCGGAAAAATCCGTTTAGACCCGACAAGCATAAGACAAGCGGCGGAGAGAGACGCCCAGGAAAAATAAGTGCCAGAAATAAAAAGCGCAAACACCTCTATCAGGCATTTGCGCTTTTGCTAATGTATGTATAAGGACGGAAATTCTGTCGCCAAGCCGTCCCGGAAAGGTTTACTCTTTGAGCGTACCTCCAAGTTTTTTAATGAGAAGATTAATATATTTCTGAATTTCATCACGCGTTTGGCGATAGACGGATAAGTTTGCTCCAAAAGGATCGATGATGTTTAAGTTTGGGATATGACTTTCGGCTTGCTCAATCTGACGGATATCCGCCTCAAGTTCTTTGCGGAGCTTAGCTTCTAATTCTTGATCGGATAATTCGTCATCGGCACCATTTAAGATATGAATGCGTTTTTCTTCAAAATCGGTATATAATTGCTTCAGACTGCTCCACTGTTCTTCATTTATAAGAACGTATTCTTTCAAGGTAAAGAACTTATCTTCATGGTGCGGGTATTGAATGGAGAGGGTCTCTTTATGTTTATCTGTCATCGTCAAGACGAGATCAGACCAAGTTAAGAGATTTTCATCCACCGGTTTAGATTGGTGGTCAGCAGCAAGATTTATTTCCTGCAGCACAGTCACGGAGTGGTCCGTCATCGGCTGGCCGACACCAGCAAATATACCGGCGGACTTTACGCCAATCTCTGTGCTTTTAGATTTTAATAGGACTTCTGCCATTGGACTTCGACAGGTATTACCTGTGCATACAAATAAGATGTTCATACTATCCCTCCCTTGCGAACCATCTTTTCCCCTATCATACCATAGGGGCATGGGCTAGTGAAAATTATGTCAAAACATGGAGTATAGACCGAGTACACAGAGAATGCTGCCGCCTAAGAGTTCGCTGTAAGTCCCAAGCAGCCGACCAGCTCTTCTCCCGACAACGAATCCTGCCCAGGTCAGCACCATGCTCATCAGGCCGAACGTTAGAATCGAAATGAATACAGCTGTATGACGGAGCCCAAGCGTAAATCCGACGGGAAAGCTATCGATGCTCACACTTAAGGAAAATAACCATAATCCTGCACCGGTAATGGTATAAGCAGTCGAATGCTTTTCTGCTATGGAGGCAAAAATGGTGTAGATGCCTAATCCAAAGAGGAGAATTCCTCCAGCGAGTGCCGCCCAGGTACTGACGTTCCCTGACAGCCAGTGGCCTAATTCCATCCCCAGCCCCGGCATAATCATATGAAATATTCCTACCGTGATCCCCGCCCAGAATGCATGCTTTAACCGCACCGCCTGCATCCCCATCCCAAGGGCTACAGAGAATGCGTCCATTCCCAGTGCAAATGACAGCAACAATAAGGATGTGATTTCTTCCACAAACAAGGATTGCATAGGTAAAGCCTCCTCCCCCGGACATGCTATATCATGGTATGCGGAGAAGAAGGCTTGTATGCTATTGCTCGCTGACTATTTGACTTGCTGCTTTCGTTAACCGGTTCATAATGGCGGCGCCGACACCGGATTCGTTAAAGGACTCGCACAGAATAAGATCCACATCGGATTTCTTAAATTCCCGCAATGCCGCATATAACCGATGGGCGACCTCTTCGATATTCTCCCGTGATCCACAGCTGATAACTGGTTCATGATCCAGCTGCTCGGCCAGTTCATAACTCGCCATAACGCCCACACGCTGCCCGTCGCTTTTCACCTGCTTTAAATGCTTTTGGAAAAAGTGATCACTGCCCGCGACCAGACACAACGGGGCTTCTGGAGCATAATGCGTGTATTTCATTCCTGGTGACCGCGGCTGTTCTTCCTGATTGGCAAGCGCCGGATCGACCACTACTTCGCCAAGCACCCGCTCTAGATCTTCCTTCGTAATGCCACCCGGCCGCAGGATAACAGGAATTTCAGAGGTGCAGTCAAGAACCGTCGACTCCACTCCTACCCCCGTAGATCCGCCGTCAAGAATGCCGGCAATTCGTCCGGATAAATCCTGCTCTACATGAGCAGCAGTCGTGGGACTTGGCCGGCCAGATCGGTTGGCGCTTGGAGCAGCCAGCGGTTTGTCAGCCGCGCTTATTAAAGCAAGCGCGAGCGGGTGATCCGGCATACGAATGCCTACGGTGGACAAGCCGGCTGTTACATTTTCAGCCGCTTGTCCATTGCTCTCCAGCACAAGCGTCAACGGTCCCGGCCAAAAGGCATCCATTAGTTTTTCCGCGATATCAGGAATGGCCGTCACCAGATCAGCCACCTGCTTGCGATTGGCCACATGAACAATCAAAGGATTATCTGCCGGACGTCCTTTCGCCTGAAAAATCCGCTGGACCGCCCCTTTATTCGTCGCATCCGCCCCCAAGCCGTACACCGTTTCTGTCGGAAAGGCAATGACTTGCTGTTCAGACAGCAGCCGACCCGCTTCCGCAACGGCAGAATCACCCGGAGTCAGCGGTTGAGACGGCTTCCAAAGTTTTGTTTCGTAACTCATATATAGGTTCCCCTTTAATTCGGCCTGTTCAGCCGATGATGGTAATCATGGATTTCGCCGCGATCGCAGTTTTCACGGAAAGAAAACCTGCTTATCTCGAGGCATTGTGTATAACCTTTTGCAAGGGCCATCCACTATTATCTTAAATTCTACAAATTATCGCAAATTCAGACATTATTCACAGTCTATCC
The DNA here is from genome assembly GCF_046719735.1 of Halobacillus rhizosphaerae. Classification (NCBI taxonomy): domain Bacteria; kingdom Bacillati; phylum Bacillota; class Bacilli; order Caryophanales; family Bacillaceae; genus Halobacillus; species Halobacillus rhizosphaerae. Next base: position 6,519 of record NZ_JAUTWQ010000039.1, on the reverse strand, counting down.
TCAAGTTACCCACAACTTTATACACATATCCATAGGCTGACTCATTAAAACCCGTTACTAAAAAATAAATACCCACATATTATCCACAATCAAACCATGAATTGTGCATAAGTATGAGGGTTATCTACAGCTACCTGTGATTAACTCTGTATATCCACAGCCGCCGGATTGGATCATGCAGCTGAAACTGTTGATGCTTGAGGACGTGATCGAGCGCTGCAGAGTGACTTTCGACATGCAGCTCTTGCATGGATTCTTTCTCCGCATACGTCTGGATCAACTCGAAGATGTGTAAAATCTCGCCGGAAGATACATGCCGCGCGACTTCCAGCTGTTTTATCTTTCCGATCCCATTTCCTACTTGCATAATTCGAAAAGTACCCACTTGTTCTTCCGCTTTTTTTAAGTGATACCACTCACTTTTTGCTTTTTCGATATACATGGCTTCCCCTGCCTTTCTTCTACCACTCTATGAAAAAGGCGAGGGGGTTATGCTAGGAAAATAGTTTATGCCACAGTTTGGTTACGAAAAAATCGACTTCCACTTCCTCTTCCTCTTGATCGGCTTTCGCTACTTGCTCTTCTTTTTCCGACTCTTGAGCAGGAGCCTTATCTTCTTTCACTTCTTCCGCATGCGCTACACTGGTACCATTTGAAAAATCAAGGAAGCAAAGCGGCGGGAACAGGACGCACCACCAATTGTCTCCTTCACCTTTGCCAATCGTAATTAGGATTGCCTCGTACTCCCCGGCCGGATAAATATAATTTCCGTACAATTTAGTAGGAAAATCAACATGACTATTGTACTCGACTTTATAGGTTTGGCTCACGCCTTCTTCTTTCAGAGTATCACCAACAATCTTGTCAATATCGCTCAGGCGGGATTTAATGAGTTTGCGCGCTGCTTCAATCGAAGTAAGATCCTCCACCCATGTGTTAATTTCTGCATTGACTTGATCGCGAACCGTCCGCTTTAACTGCTGAGCAGCTTTGTCATTACTGTCCGCCAGTATTCTCAAGCGGATCGCCTCATCTGGAATGACCTGATAAGACTGTCCAGGTGTGGCTTGAGCTTGTGTTTTTTGCTGCCAAGGCAGAGCCGTCACAATAATGGATAGTGCGATTAACAATAGCCAGCTGTTTTTTATCCGTTTCATTTTTATTTCCCCCCGTAACCTTCTCGTAGTTGCTAGTATGGGCAGGGAGAAATAGATTTAAACCTCTAATCTATGAATCTTTTACAGCGAAGATCATCCGGTCCTTCTGGTTGATATCTTTCTTAATCGCAACTCTATATTCAGGAAGCTGACGGGAGAGTATCTGCTTGACGGCTTCCCCTTGAAGATGGCCAATTTCAAAGGCAATCAAACGCGGGAACAGCTGGAACGTTTTGATCTGTTCCACCATTTCCCGGTAAGCCGCCAATCCTTCTTCTTCTGCAAACAACGCTAACTCCGGGTCAAAATTTAAAACCGTGTCATCCATAATTGCCGCTTCTGAACGAGCAATGTACGGCGGATTGGACACAATGCAATCCAGGTGCTTGCCTTGAAGCGGTTCTAAGAAGTTCCCTTGATAGAAGTCAATCTCCGCTTCGTAGAGACGAGCATTCTCTGCTGCAGCTGCCAGCGCCTTATCAGACAGATCGGTCGCTACAATCCGGCTTGAGGGGTGTTCACAGGCAAGCGTAATCGCAATGATCCCACTCCCCGTTCCCACATCTGCAACGACCGGGTTCGTCATTCCTTTTTCCTTTAGAAAATCAAGTACTCCCACGACTAGTTCTTCCGTTTCCGGGCGCGGAATCAGTACATGTGGATGGACTAAAAATTCGCGGCCGTAAAAATGGGCCTGTCCAATCAGATGCTGAACCGGAACGCCCGTTTCTGCATGGGCATAAAGATCCTCCACAAATTTCGCTCGGTGCTCCTCAGGAAACTCCTCGCGCTCTGCCGCAAGAAGCTGCGCAAAGGACAGACCGAGCACATGCTCAAGCAGCAGATCAGCCACACGAGGTTCCCTGTCATGTTTGGTTAAAAAAAGGGAAGCCCAGCGGCGGGCTTCCTCAATCGTTGTCCATACAGGCTCCATGTTATTCACCAATTTGCTCCAGCTTCTTCGTTTGTTCTTCAATCAATAGGGCGTCAATAATTTCGTCCATATTGCCCTGAAGAATTTGATCGAGCTTTTGCAGAGTCAGACCGATCCGGTGATCTGTAACACGGGTTTGCGGGAAGTTATAGGTACGAATACGCTCGGAGCGGTCACCCGTTCCAACAGCAGATTTACGGCTTTCATCATATTCTGCCTGAGCTTCTTGCTGGAATTTATCATAAATACGCGCACGAAGCACCTTCATCGCTTTTTCTTTATTCTTAATTTGTGACTTCTCATCCTGACAGGAAACGACGATGCCGGTGGGTACGTGAGTCAGACGGACCGCAGACATAGTGGTATTTACACTCTGTCCCCCTGGACCACTTGAAGCAAAGGTATCGACGCGGATATCCTTGTCATGGACTTCCACTTCGACTTCTTCTGCTTCCGGCATAACAACAACTGTTGCTGTGGAGGTATGTATCCGTCCGCCGGATTCGGTTTCCGGTACACGCTGAACCCGGTGAGCGCCGTTTTCGAATTTCATTTTCGAATACGCACGTTCGCCATTAATAATAAAGATAATCTCTTTATATCCTCCCACATCATTCTGGTGGGCTTCAATGACTTCCGTTTTCCACCCCTGGGATTCGGCATAGCGCGCATACATACGGTATAGGTCGCCTGCAAATAATGCCGCTTCATCTCCACCAGCTGCGCCGCGCACTTCCATAATAACGTTCTTATCATCATTAGGATCTGTGGGAAGCATGAGTACCTTCAAGCGCTCTTCAAGCTCCTTCTTCTGCTCGGTAAGCTCTTGTATCTCTTCCTTCACCATTTCTTCCATGTCGTCATCATCAAGGCCATCGTTCAACATGGCTTTGGCATCATCTAATTGACTCGCCACATCTTTATACTCGCGGTAAGCCGTAACGGTGTCCTGCAAGCCGGACTGTTCCTTCGAATACTCGCGCAGTTTACTCGTATCAGAAATGACCTCAGGATCACTGAGCAATTCATTCAGTTTTTCATAACGGTCTTCAAGTGTTTGTAAACGATCGATCAATGGTATGCACCTCTTTCTCCATAACATTCTAATTATATTATAGTGATGTGCTGGATACAACCACATCCCCGATAACTCCTTCGTTCTTCGCGTTTCAGAGAGATTTTTCTGGAGGAAAAGGGCTGTCACTACGAGAGGGGTAGAGGATAGCTGGGTCTCAACGTACAGGGGAATCAGAGGGAATTATTCATAGGGGACGTACTCGGACAACATTTTTGAGGAAAAGTATGTACCTGAAGCCGCAGCCAAAACTTACGTGCTTCAGGGAGGGAACCATGCTTTCGTTCGAAAGCGATGGCCCTCATTAAAAGCTCCAGTCAGCGATTGTACTCCATTTACTGGTTTACTTTTACGTTGATATTGTAACGAGGAACGGCGTTGTACACTTTCTTCTTAATAAGATTCTGTACCTTAGTCGTTTCCGCTTTGGAAAGATTGCGGTCAACTTTCACCGTTACCCAGGCTGTACTTGCTTCCATAATCACGCGTTTTACGTGGACGCCGTCGACACTTTCCGCGGCCTCCTTCATCATATTACGGTCTTGCTTCAATCCCCATGTATAGCCGACATTATTAATCGACCGGGGATTTTCCGTTTGCGCCGTAATTTTGTGATTCGCTCCCATATCTTTCACATCCTGGCGGTTCGTCATGCCTTGATAGCTTCCTGACTGACCGCAGGCAGAGAGTAGAGTGAGAGCCATAAGTCCGGTACCGATCATTCTTAACATTCTTCTTTCACCTCTTCTCGTTTTTCTTAGTGTTTCCGAGAAGAAAGTGAATATGTGAAGAATCTGATTCCGAATCAGGAATGAGACATTTGTTCCAAATCAGGCGAATCCTGAGACGCTGATTCCTTATTCACTTCAGTGATCTTCAACGTGTACTTCGAAGGAATAATCGCTTCCTGGATAATTTTATTCAAATACTTTTCCGCTTCCTCATAGGTGTCAAAAGTGATTTCTTTATTATTCTTCCTAAACTCAAGAACAATCTGGTGTGTTTCTATGCCAATTATACGATACTTCATAAAAGCTCCTTTCGAATTGTGAAAGTCTCTCCAAAATTTCCCAACTAAAAAAGTCGAAAAGGTCCCATTTGTACCTTTTCGACTTATGTCCAGCTCTATTGTCCAGATCAATTTGCCGATGCTCTATTTAATTTGGTGGGATACATGGCTGTTCCCGCAAAGAAGTTGACTTTGTTTACAAAAGAGGAGAAGGTTTGTTCCGTTCTTCCCTGTTCCTTAGTATAGTACAATAATAACTTTTACGAAAGGGGGGTGGCCTAATCTTCCCTTTTAACCGGAAGTGTACAGCAGCGGAACGATCCGCCTGACTTAATGATTTCCGATAAATCCACTTCGATTACGTGAAACCCCCATTCACTCAAAACCGCATTTAAACGCTCGTTCTGCGGCAGACTGAGCACGTTTCTATTCCCAATGGAAAGCACGTTGGTCCCCATCTGAAACTGTTCCTGATCATTTACTCGGATTAAGGAAAAGCGGCGTTCGAGCTGCTCCAGATCGTCCTGGCTGAAAGCGTCAGGATAAATAATCGCTTCGTTTTCACTTAAAATGTTTAACGCGCAGTCCAGATGAAGAATATCCTCGCGCAAAGGAAGCGGAATAATTTCATGATCAGGCAGAACTTTTTCTAAATAAGAAGCTGCGCGTGCATCGGTTCTCCCGCTGATCCCGAGCCAAATCGTCGAATGGTCAAGCAGCACATCTCCCCCTTCGATACTGGGAGCAAACAGCCGCGTAAAAGGCAGATCCAACTGGGTCATTAATTGAATGAGCGGTTTGACCTCCCCTTGGCGGATGTCGCTCGCTAACGAAGAAATATACATGTGCTGATCAATACAAAATCCAATATCCCTCGTAAACACTTGTTCATTTAAAGGCGGTGAGCTTTCCGTATATTCCACTTCAATCCCTTGTTCCTGGAGGACTTTCACAAAGTTTTCATGCTGCTCGATTGCTTTTTCAATATCAATATTATCTTCAGCATAGTGCTTCTGCGTTTCATTAATGATTTCGGTAATCCGCATATGCTCCGGAGAACTGACAATCACTTTCTTCAGCAAGGAATATTCATCCGTACAGCTGCAGGAATGGTTCTTTTCATTTGCAATCTTCATTGGTTCATCCTCCATCTTACTTATTCTCGCTTACCCTTCGCGTCTCTGCCTAGCGGGATGATTTCCCCGGCCGCTCTATGGTCTTCCCACATTTCCAACGTCTGAAATCCTTCCCATATGCCGCCGTCTATCCTCACGAGTTTACCATTCAGAAGTTTTCTCAACCTATAGCTTAATTCAAAAAAACATCAATTATGAAAAAAAGCCGAAAAAGGAGCGGCATTTCCTCTTCGACTGATTTATTTAGCTGGGTTTAGGTTTTAAAATAAACACGATATAACTATGATCAAGATGGAAATCCCAATCGACAAATGTATCCTCAATGGACACATCCAAAATATCTTCAAAAGAAGAATGATGCAGTAAGCGTTTCTCCAGGTGACGCTTCGTAATTCTCAATGCCTCAGAATTGCCAAACTCAATTAATTCTTTCTCGATCGGCACGAGAATACCTTCTCTTTTTACAATTAAAGTTCGGTCGTTCAGCAGAAAGGAATTCACGATTTCTGGTACCTTTTCTGCTTTTTTACTAATGACTTTCACTTCTTCTTCCACTTTATCTTTCTGTGGGTATTCGGTTGAAGTTTGTTCTACTTGATCCTCTGTATTTAAGACCGCTACCAAGATACCGGAGCGATTCATCAGTGACCAATCGTAGTAAAAACTTTCAATATCCACGCCTGTCGTTGCTTTCCAGGTGGCTTTGATCTCTGGGATCAGTTCTTTCATCAAGTGGTCTCGGGTTTCTTCCACTTTTTTAGTATTGTTTTGATTCACCAATACGCGTTCCATTGGTGCTAGAAAATCCTTTAAGTAAATGGTGACATACGGCCCTTCAATGGAGACAAAAACGGCAGCTGGCCCTTTACCAAAGTTCTCTCTGAGCAGTCTTCCTATATAGCTCGACATTTCTGATTGTATGGTTCGTTTATCCATGGCTCTCATCCTCTGTGTCACCTGATTGTGAATTGTGTTTGTTATTTTTTAAGATTTCCACAAACTCTGGGGTTTTAAACATGGGAGGGTGTTTTACCTAAATGCTGATCTTGGGAGGGCATGGATATTTCCGCTGAGAAATTTTCTAATTAAGTGAAGGCTCCTTATTTATGAAGACTTAGTTTCGAGGCATTACGGATTTCCTTTACGGTTTTAAGCGAGTCGAGGGCAGGGGAATCACTCGCTTTCCATGGGCGGCCGGTGAGCTTCCT
>NZ_JAUTWQ010000038.1:0-289 GCF_046719735.1 Halobacillus rhizosphaerae | reverse complement strand
TCGGGTTCGTAGGTTCGAGTCCTACTCCCTCCACCATATTATAGGGGTATAGTTCAATGGTAGAACAGCGGTCTCCAAAACCGCCGATGTGGGTTCAACTCCTACTACCCCTGCTTTTTTCTATCATGGCGGCTATGGCGAAGGGGTTAACGCACCGGATTGTGGCTCCGGCACTCGAGGGTTCGATTCCCTCTAGTCGCCCTTTTTTTTACTTAATTATGCTGATTCAATTGGCCCATAGCCAAGCGGTAAGGCAACGGTTTTTGGTACCGTCATGCGCTGGTTCGAA
>NZ_JAUTWQ010000037.1:0-31588 GCF_046719735.1 Halobacillus rhizosphaerae | reverse complement strand
GGTTCGATTCCCTCTAGTCGCCCTTTTTTTTACTTAATTATGCTGATTCAATTGGCCCATAGCCAAGCGGTAAGGCAACGGTTTTTGGTACCGTCATGCGCTGGTTCGAATCCAGCTGGGCCAGCCATTTGCGGGAGTAGTTCAGTGGTAGAACACCACCTTGCCAAGGTGGGGGTCGCGGGTTCGAATCCCGTCTCCCGCTCCAATAATTTCTTTCATTTTTCTTCTAAGTTTGAATAGGATATAATAATGGTATTGGATTTTGATATGGCGGCATAGCCAAGCGGTAAGGCAGAGGACTGCAACTCCTTTATCACCGGTTCGATTCCGGTTGCCGCCTCCAATCAAATGCCGGTGTGGCGGAATTGGCAGACGCGCACGACTCAAAATCGTGTTCCTTCGGGAGTGCCGGTTCGACCCCGGCCACCGGTACTAAAAATGTAACAGAGAGAAGACTTCAACAGTAATGTTGAGGTCTTTTTTTTATTTGTTTTTACACGACAAAAACAACCCAAAATCGTGTGCGTTGAATCGTGTGCGTAGGAGGTATGTTGTGAAGAGACGAAATGAATTATCAGAAGAAGAATTGGATCTTATCAGAAACAAGGTTACTGAAGATGAGGCACTAGAAAAATTCTTTAAAGACTGTTGTCTACGTAATTTGAGACCGGCAACAATTGAATACTACAAGAATGAATTTCATGTTACTAAGAAGATACTGAAGAAGGACCTCGTTGATATTGAACAAGAAGATATAGAGGGGTTCATAGTAAGAAGCAAAACAAAAGTTAGTATTACAACAATCAACACCCGTTTACGTGCATTGAGAGTATTCTACAATTACTTATCAAAGAATAAATTGATTACGACTAATCCAATGAAAAACATAAAACTGCTTCGAGACAGGCAGAAAGTGATTGAAACCTTAGAAAATCAGGAAATAGAAAAGCTAATAACGATTATGAGAAATGATAGAACATTTGTCTCTTTCAGGAATGAAGTCATTCTTCTTGTTTTTTTAGATACAGGCATAAGATTATCAGAGTTAGCAGGCATTGAAGTTGAGGATGTGTCTACAAACCATATCGTGATACGAAAAACTAAAAACCTATATCAGAGAATAGTCTATTTATCTGAGAGAACTCAAGAGCAGCTAAGAAAGTACCTCGTGATAAGGGGAGATGTTGAGGAAACAAACAGACTATTCGTAAATCGTGATAATAATGAACTGAAGTCTCATAGTATTCAAACGGAGTTCACGAGTTATGGAAAGAGGGCGGGAATCAGTAAAAGAGTAAGTCCTCATACATTCTGACACACTATGGCGAAGCGAATGATCATGGCTGGTGCGGAAGTATTTACCCTGATGACTATATTAGGTCATAGTGATATGTCTGTTACAAAAAAGTATGTGTACCTCTGGGGGCCAGATATTGAAAAGAAACATAAACAATATAGCGCCCTAAAAGGTTTGAAATTTTAATGTACGAACTTATGTTCGTGTATTAAAATAAAAATAATAGAGAGTGGCTAAGTTTAGGACCCTTTCCACTCTCTAAACACATACCAGAAGATAGACTTCTGTTATCTAAATATAGCAAGTCTATATCTTCTGAGTCAAGAGGAGATAGAAGCCATGAGATTATTATCTTTGCTGAGTGGAAATGGTTTTGTGATGTACAACAAGGAGTTAGCCCACACAGTATCAACTAACGGAGCAATTGTATTTGGACAGCTCTGCTCTAGCTATGAAAGTTTTAGAATCAAAAACATGATAACTATTCGAGATGAAAAAGAGTATTTCTATTTGACGAGTGAAGTGTTACGAGAAGAAACTGCATTAACTTATAAGCAACAGTTAAGGGCAATTAAAGAATTGGAACAAGCAGGGTACATTTATACTAAGATGATGGGGGTGCCATCTAAGAAGTATTTTCACATAACTGATAAGATCATAAATGAGCTAGTCTCTGAGGTAAATGCTAGCTCTTCCAAAAGGGAAGACCTGAATGTATCAAGGCATGAGGAACCCTCCAGCCTTGACCAAAGGGAAAACCTAGGTATGACAAAAGGTAATAGCAAGCCTGGACAAAAAGGCTCCGCTATTAAAAAGAAAAATAAAAAAGAACAATATAAAAATATAAAAAGTAATTTTGTTAACAAGGGAACGGTTAACAATGAAGAGGTCATACACAAGCTTACAAATGAATATCGATTAAAAGGATTAAGTAAAGAGGTTTGCTTAAGGGTAGTAAAAGAAGTAATAGATACAAAAACAGATGTAGAAAATTGCGGCGCTTACTTAAGAGTGTGTTTAGAAAATACCTTATATAAGAGTAAATTAAAAAGAGGAGAAGTAGAAGTCTCTTATAGTAATATGAATATGAACGACAAATCAGCTTTATATTATGACTGGTTAAATGATTAAATATAATAGCTCTCAGAATCCCATACAGGAGCGTCGCTCAACTTTAGATGATATATAATAGGAATACTCATATTGATAGAAAAATGTCTTAAGTTCTATTTAAAGAATAATAAAGGAGGCTTTTCATGGTCAATAAAAGTATAAGTGCACAAGAAGTACTGGCAATTATTCAAGTTATGGATAATGAAGAGCGTTGGAAGTTGCTAAATGAATTATACTACCTGCATTACAGTAGTCCAGAGGAAAAGTATATGGAGTTAGACATGGATTATTAAAGCACTTGTTCATAAAAACCGAAATTTTTTTGGTAGTTTGCTTTACATTTTCCGAAAATACACTATAACAGTAGCGTAAAGAAATCTAATTCGGAGGATGATTATTATGACGCAATCAATTACAATTCAAATTTCTGTTTATAATTGGTCTATTATGGAGGAGTTTGTGTACGAGACTCAAATTAGTAGCGTAGGAGATTTCCTAGCACTGACATATCGATTCAATAAGCAAGTAAAGTACAGGAAATCTACTGATAAAAATTGGTATTATGGTAAAACGATGATAAAAAGGTTGTTTAAAAAAGATCTAAACAATGGAAATCCACTAAAAATAAATACGACTATTGATTTGGAGAGAGTTTATAAAGAAAAAGATGAAGCCCAAAGAAAAGCGCAAAGGGAAGAAAAAGCAAAAAGAGAAAAGGAACTTTTAGAATGGGTAATTCACAGGAAAGCTAACATAGATTTTACTATGGAACAAATTACAACTATGTCAAATTTACAATTTACACACAGGCTAGTTGAGCTATATAATTTAAAACACTCATATTGTTATGAAGATGAATTTAATCATTATTTTGGACCTTTTGAATCATATAATGAAGAAATAGATTATATAGAACACTAGTTACCTAAAAATTTACTCAATCAACCTAAAGTTATGTATAGCCAACCTACTTGATGAATTTTACATATTTTTTAATTTTAAGATCGGGCATATATGCTCGATCTTTTTTAGTACAAAGTTAATGCTATTATATCAATTCCTTAAAAATAAAAATTCCATATAGATATATTGATACGATTAATGTTTATAGTCATCGAATTGGCCTTAGTATGCCGTCTTTTTGATTCACGTCTGCCATAATATTGATCCATTAAGACAAAGAATATCCACCTAATGTATTTTGGCTAATAGCTGCGCAATTTACTTGGAGAAACGTAATAAGAGCGGCATGATTACTTCTAACAGGCGTTTAGAATATATAAATTATTATTTTCAATTTACATACCTCTTGAGGTAGATATAAGTATATTGTGGACAATCACAATATAAAATACGGGGGTACTGAACTATGCAAAAAAAAATTTATGTAAGTGATGTAATAACTGAAGATATTGTAGAAAACCTTTATGCCGGAAATAACTATCTTATTGCATCTGAAATGAGCAGTGGTAAAAATTATTGGATGAGAAATGTTCTTCTTCCTTATGCTTTAGAAAATAATAAAAGGACATTATGCTTATCTCACCGACGAAATACTTTAGACCAACAATTGAATTACTTGGAAGAATATAAATGGGAATGCGTTAGGCAATTTAAAGGTGGTATGTTCGATCTAAAAACATATCAAACTTTTCAAAACATGGTCAAAAGAAATGATCCCGAGCTTTCTAGGTATGATTATATCGTTTGTGATGAAGCTCATTATTTTGTTAGTGATAGTTCATTTAATACAAAGACTGAATTAGTTTTTGACTTTTTAAATGACAATGAGAATGGTGTGAAAATATTTATGACAGGAACATCTAACGGACTATATTATTTACCTTGGAAAATGAATTGGAAATTCTTAAAGAAGCTAACTACTATAACAATTCGGTTAAAGAGATATATCGATATGAACAAGATGAAACAGTTTCAGCAATAGTTCATGAGGAAGTAAACAAAGGAAATAAGGTACTAGCATTTCATAATTCTATTGAGACAACATCAAATATAAGTATTGGTGATAGTAAAGTGCTTCATGCTGGAAATCGAGAAGGCTCATCAGAGTTCAAGCAGATAGCTGCCGAGCAAAAGTTTGATTGTGACGTACTAAATACAACAAAACTATTAAGTGAAGCAACTGAAATTAAAGATGACTCTGTTGATACTATCGTTATACATGGAATTAGTGATATTGATACTTTCGTTCAATCTACCGGAAGAGTAAGAGATAAAAAAGTAAACGTTTATTATAAGCGTATTTCTAAAAAATCAATTACAGCAAAACTCCGTTATATTTATAAACAACTGTTTTATTATGAAGAATTCATGAGGCTTGGTGAAGCAGAGTTTATTAAAGAATATGGAATAGATGTAATTGATAAGTCTATGAAAGCCTTTTATCTTACTACTGTTTTAGATCCATCTAGTCATAATGAATATACAAGGCTTAAGGTTCATAAAACTGGATTAGCTTTCTTGCAGTATCATGAGGATATGTACACATTTATGAGTGACCATGGATTTGAAGCATTCTTTGATGAATACTTTCCAGGTATTCATTTCATCGATATTGAGCAGTTAAAAAAAGAAAGATTTATTCAAATAGATATTATCGACAATTATATCGATAAATAAATATTCAAACCTCAACAAAAAGAATTATGCAATATAATCTGTAATAAGTATGGACTTCGAGCTAAAAATGGTTCAACAAAGGTTGGTATGAAAACTATCAACTCATTTTTTGAAGAAAATAACATTCCTTTCATTATCAATAGTAAGAGAGTTAGAAAAGGTGCTAACCTTCAAACTGTTTGGATTCTTGAAGCTAACTAAAGTATCACTTTTTGTTACTATTGTTATTTATAATAGAACGCTAACAAAAAGTGATACATTTAAAGCAGTCTTGATTTTTTGAGGAAAAGATCTAAGTTCTCATTTACGAATTATTCTTCCTAGATATAAATATATTGTAATTTACTTTACAAATTTATTAATCGGGGGAATACTCATGGCTTACTATTATACTAACAACAAATATTTTCAAAACAAAATGAATCGTGAACTATCAATCGAAGGTTTAATCCAAGGATGTTGATGGACAAGTGTATAATCCGGATGCTCTAACCAAGTTGTCTGTTACTAGTTAATTGAATTTATATTGATAAGATCGAGGGCAGAGTAATCTGCTCTCTTCCATCCTAATGTTATGACCCACAGAACACTTATAAAGAATAGTAAGGCTTTTTAGGGAGACTAGATAGGTTTTTCCATATTAAAATTCTTACATATAGTACCGCCTACTAATTTAGAAAAAACACATTAGATAGTGTAATAACATTGGGAGGGGTGTTTGCATTCACGGTACCAAAACTCCAAATTAGTGTTGAAATTCCAACATTTGTACTGAAATCTCGTATTAGTTGAATATTTATATAATGTAATTAGTCTGTGCTATTTGTAGACCAGGACTTGTATGGTAAAATTAAGTAAAAAAATAAGGGGATTTACCTGTGTCAGACATAAGTATAGAGATTTTTCCTGCTTTAGAAGGAGATTGCTTCCTCGTATCAATGGGCTCTGAGCATAAAGTCAACATTTTAATTGATGGAGGCTATAAAGAAACTTATTACAACCACTTAAAACCAAGGCTAAAACAAATGAATCAAAATGGAGAGAGAATCGATTTAGTAATTGTAACTCATATTGATGCTGATCATATAGAAGGAATTATAGAATTACTTAAAGAAAATGGTAGTTCAGAAGAAGCAAACGTCATTCAAATCTATGAAATCTGGCACAATAGTTACAAACATCTTCAATTCTTTAAAGATTCAAAAGAAGAGCTAGATTATCGAGAGAAAACTATACTTACTAGTAAAATTGCTCAAGGATACATAGGAAATAAAAATACAGATGAAGATCATAATCAAAATGAAGATATTAGTGCTAAAGATGGCTCAACTTTAGCAGCATTGATTTATGAAGGAAAATATAACTGGAATACATCTTTCAATGAAAATTCGATAAGTATTGAAAACAAGAAGAAGATTAATTTGAATGAAAATGTGGTTATACGATTATTAGGACCAAATAATAATTCTTTGAAAAAGTTAAACAAATATTGGCTGAAAGAATTACGCAAAGAAAAATATGATTTCAAATTAACTGAGGATGAATTGTTCGATGATGCGTTTGAATTTTATATGTTGAATCAAAAAAACATTGAATGTCTTAATGAGAATGAGGAAATTTCTAGTCGAAGTAGTATTGATGAAATCGACTGTTTACTAAAACAAAAAAATGTCTTAGATCGCTCACCGGTAAATGGGTCTTCAATAACTACTGTTATTGAATACAAAGGAAAAAAGCTTCTTTTTCTTGCTGATTCTCATCCTCAATTAGTAGATGAACAAATTCAACAATTGGTAGACCAAATTGGATATATTCCTTTTTTTGAATTGATAAAAGTGTCTCATCATGGTAGTAGAAAGAACACAAGTATCGAGTTATTAGATCTAATTGATTCTCCGAATTATGTTTTCTCTACAAATGGAAAAAAACACAACCACCCAAATGAGGAAACAATAGCGAGAATTATTAGTAGAGAAATTCCTTCAAACCTTGAAAAAAGAGAATTAATTTTTAATTATTTTTTTAAAAATGAACTTTTTTGTAAAGAAGAAATTCAACAAAGATACAATTACTCTATTAGTTTACCTAATGGGGAACTTACCAAAGTGTTAAAAATATAGAGGTGTAAAAAGAATGGGGACTATATCGAATAAATACCTTGAAAAATCAGTTTGTAGGTTAACTTGTGGAGAAGGTAATGATTGTGATAAGGCAACAGGCTTTTTGATTTCTCCAGATTTAGCTGTAACAGCTACACATGCCATTGAAGAGTATTTCTTAGAGCAGAAGGAGATTAGACTTGAATTTTTGAATATTGATAATAAGCCTATCATCAGAACTGCTTTGCCTCTAGAAAGTACTAAAGAGAAAGGGCTACCAGTAAGTATTTTACAACTGGATGAAAGCGTTAATTATGATGTTCACATAAGCTTTAGTGACTATAAAGCAGAAAAAGATGATAGTTATGAAACATATGGTTACCCTACGGTAAAATGGGATGTTGGACAGTGGACTAAGAGTCATGTTTCGAGAAGGATAAATCCTGATATGACACAAACTTATGATTGGGATATAGACTTAAATCATCAATCAAATATAGGGGACTTTAGGGGGCTTTCTGGTGCTCCTCTTTTCATTGATCAAATGCTAGTTGGTGTAGTATTAACTCAATCTTCTTCGGAAGGTAAAGCTATATCATTAGGCTCTATTAGTGTTCAAAAGCTTAAATCTTTACTAGATGAAGCAAATGTAAGTGTCAAAAAGACTTCAGAGGAATTGGTATTAGATGAAATATACGAGCTAGACGAAACTATGGATTATTCGGAAGCCATGTTTGTAACGAAATTAGAATTAGCAGGTATTTTTGATAATGAAGATTGTCAGCAAGAATTTTTCAATGCGGATATATTAAAAAGCACTATTGAAAGCAGAGGTATCGATACAGAAACAAAGAGATTTGCCATGTTAACTCATAACGTGAAAAGTGTATGGAAAAATAAATATCGACCATATAAGGATGAAAAAGACGGTAATGAATTATTGTCACAAGTTTATACTAGAATTGAAGATTTAGATAAAACAACACTTAGTGTAAAGGAACTTGATATACCTTTATTGGTCAAAAAGGGGATTCTTCATCAACTTTCTGATGAATGTGAAGTTGGATGGACAAAGAATTATTTATCAAGACTAAAAGAGTATCTTTTAGAGAAGGGACAAAAAGATGATTAAAGAGTTGAATTTAGTCAATAGTGACCTCATTTTAAATTCAAGCCGAGTGTTGATATTAATTTCAAAATTTGAATCCAAAAAGAAATTTAAGCTTAATACTAATAAGATAATGTTGTTTGATTTTTACATGAAGTTTCCAAATACAATGCTCCCCAATGAGGACCACTCCCTTAACAAAGAGGATTTTAATGAATATTATTCTTACTTTCATTGGCAGCCAAATTTTGAAGAGTATCAGTTATACATCAGGTTCTTATTAAGCAAAAATTTAGTGGAACGCATAACTATAGAAAATGATTTTTGTTATCGCATTAACCAACAAGGAATAGAGGCATTAAAAAGTATTAAGACACCATACTCCATTGAATTACATAAAATTGCTGAATATATAAAAAAAGAAATTTCAAATCTTAGTGAGGCGAAAATTGAAAAATCTATTATTGAAATGTCTCTTAAAAAGGATAGGAATGATAAGAATTTATGAGTAAAAAAATATTTTTAGAAAAATTGACCCTCATAGGTTTTAGAAAAAATTATGATGTGAAATTTAAAGAAGGTCTTAACTTTATATCAGGTCCAATGGCGACTGGAAAATCGTCAATTGCAGAAATGATTAATTACGTATTTGGAAGTGAAGACCACAAGTCTTATATTGAAATTAGAAAGAGTTGCAAGGACGTAGAGTTAGATTTTTTTATTGGAGATTCAAAATTTAAGTTAGTAAGACCTTTATTTGATTTCACCAGACCTGTAAAGCTTTATAAATGGGACAAAAATAAATTGAAATATGAAGATGACTTTGAATTACTAGAAATTGACACTCCTTCTAATGAAAATTCATTGTCTGCTTTCTTATTAAGAGAGATGGGTCTTCCTAATATAAAAGTTGCAAACCAAAGCTTTAGTTTTAGAGATATTTTAAAATACTCTTATGTTAAACAATCTGATATAGATTCAGAAAATATGCTTATGGAAGAGTCGTGGGGTTCAAGTTTAAAAAGAAAACCTACTTTTGAGATAATATTTAATATTTATAATGAACTGTTGGGCGAACTTAAACAAGAGCTAAAAGAGAAAAAAGAGCTGATTAATAATCTTCAGAAGAAAAAAGAGGGAGTTTATGAGTTCTTAAAAGATATTGATATTCTTGAGGAAAAAGATTACTTGGTAGAAAAAAATAACATTAAAACACAACTAGAAGAAAAAAAAGATAAACTCCAAGCAATCAAGTCAGAAGGCAAATTTGAAGATGAATTAACAATGAACTTAGAAAAAGAAATTGGTAAGTATAAAGAGCTTATAGAAATTAAAGAAGGTGAAATATTAGAGAAAAATAAATACATGGAAAAATTAATGCTTTTAAGGAACCAGTATTCAAGTGAAATTCAAAAAATTGAATTTATTTTAGAAGGCGCTGTAGTACTAAATAAATATGACTTTGAAGTATGTCCATCATGTCTTAATGAGTTAGAACATAATAATGGTTGTAATTTATGTGGAAGTAAATTAGAGGACCTTTCAGAGGAAGAGATTAAAGTTTTCAAAAGTGAATTACGACGACTAAAAAAGAAATTAAAAAAAATTGGGGAGCAAATAGAATATAATGAAATTCTATTAAATGATTATGAGGTTGAAAAAAGATCTTATAATAAACAGTTACTATTTCTTCAAAGAGAAATAGATCATTTGAGAAATAATTATATAAGCCCTTATATTGAGCAGATAGAACAAATAAATTATGAGATAGGTAATCTTAACAACGATCTTGAACAATTAGAAAAAAACTTAGTTATTATTAGCAAATTCTCTAAAATAAGTCAGAAGATATTGGAGGAGGAGAAAAAGCATGAGAATTTGAAACAAAGAATGGAGTCTATGGAAAAAGAGAGCCTATCTAAAGATGACGTTATGAAGAGTCTTACTAAATTGTTTAATGATATTCTAATTAAATTTTCATTCCCTAAATTAAGTGAAGCGTTTATTAAGGAATCCACTTACATACCTTTCGTTAGAGGAGTTAAATATAATAAATTAGGAAGTGGCGGAGCAGTTACTATGACTACTATGGCTTATTTTCTCTCCATTTCCTTACTAAAAACACCAAATAAAAACCATCCTGGTTTTTTAATACTTGACTCCCCTCGAAAGAACCTAGGTGCAGATGCAAATGATGAGTTTAAAGACGAAGAAATATTTAATTCAATAATTAAATATTTTATTTCTATAACTCATCCTCAAGTTAGTGAAGATGAAGCAGATAATGAGGACAAGCCTGAAATCGATGAGAATATTCAGATAATATTAATTAATAATGGATTTCCAGACTTTTTGCCACCAGAAGACTTAGTAAAAGTATTCGATGGAAAAGGGACCGGGAACCTACCATATGGACTAATTGATGATATTGAAAATCTATAGACTTTTTAAGGGTTAATAAAAATATCAATTTTATTCCCTTATAAAAATCCCCTAATGTTATTATTCAAGGGGATTTTTACGTTCATACTTATAATTTTTGTGAGGTGCAGCGAGTGAATAAGGATTTTTATGTGGTAGAATTATGATATAATCCAAATTTTGGATAGAGATACGAGCGATATTGAAGGGGGAGAATGGAACTGTGGGCCAAAAAAGCAGGCAACACTATGTTCCGAAGTTTTATCTTAGAAACTTCTCAGAAACAAATAAATCAATTAGTACATTTAACATTACAAATTTAAAATACATTCAAAATGCTTCAATTAAAGATATGTGTCAAAAAAATAATTTCTATGGCGATGATAAAGTAGTTGAAGAATTCTTAGATAAAGAGATAGAAAGAAAAGCTTCAGCCATTATTAGAAGGATAATAGAGACAGAGAGCATTCCAAACATTGATAAGGAATTTGAATATTACGAGCATCTGATTGCTTTTTTGTTGGTCAGTGAAGCAAGGAACTTAAAAAATGCTGACTCAGCAGATAATATGGCTGATTTCTTAGCTAAAGAAATGATGAAAGAGCATCCAGATATGAAAGGCATAGACTTAGATGAATTTAAAATAAAGATAAAGCAAGCTGCCAATCAAAATATAGGAATTGCCTTAGAAAGCATCCCCCTAGTATTAGATTTAAAACTGGTTCTTATTAATCAAAAAACATCAAGGAGTTTCATTACTTCAGATAATCCGCTGATTCGTTACAACTCATTTTATATTGGAAGGAAATATCATGGGAGAGGGTTTGGGTATGTTACAAGAGGGCTTCAGCTTTTCTTTCCCATATCCTCAACACAATGCTTGTTGTTATATGACGGACTAGTATATGATATACCAAACATAAAAGATGATCTTATAACGATTAATAGAGCCCGAGAAGTTGATTCTTTAAATGAATTATTCTATTTGAATGCGTATAATAATGTTTTCTTTAATCAAAAAATTAAAGAAGATTATATAAAAAAAATTCACCTTAAAAATAGAGGAACCTCTAAGATTAGTGATCTTGAAAGGGAAGTAGGGTCATTCAAATCAATGGAGGAAGATGGTCATTTGATTAATGTCACACAAAATAGAGTAACAAAAAAAATATCACTTCCTTGGATTACTCTATCTGAGTTTGGAAAAGGACTTATACTTCCTCAGCACATGGGAGGATTAAAAAGAATGGAGTCACCTTTCATAGAAGAGTATATAGAAAAGGATTCGGAAAAATTTGATAAACAACCTCCAAAAATAAAAAGTGGGAGCTACTTCAGAGAAAAGTAAAAGTTTGGCTTTAGTGCTTTACTCTTTTCGATACTTCGATACAACACCTTTGGAGGTGTTGTATGTGTTACCTACAAAAGAAAAGCTGATTGATCACTTAATAGAAAAAATGACTAATCAAGATATTGCAAATGTATATGGGTTGACATTTCAGAAAATTATTCAATTAATAAAGAAATATAAGCTTAATCCTGATAAGTTAAGAAAAGTGAATCACTACATCGTATACGAACACTGGCTGGATGGGAAAGTGGTTTATGTAGGTAGTGGAATTTGGTACAGATGCAGAAGGTATACTAATAGAAGAAACTCGGAACATAAAGAATTAATGGCGACTGGAAAAATACATTATAAGATTGTTGCAGAGTTTGAAAAAATGAATTCTGCAAGAAGACTTGAAAAAGAATTGATACAAAAATACAGAGCAATGGGTCAAGCAAAGTTCAATATACAGATTCATTAGTGGTTGACGATTTCTTGTAGCAGAGGCATAATTATCAGTAATCGTGTAATATAAATTAATTAAAGTATTCAACATACTGTGATATAACTGCTTTTGTTACATAAATGTACTTTATCGGGACTCAAAATCGTGTTCCTTCGGGAGTGCCGGTTCGACCCCGGCCACCGGCACTACATATAAGGGTTAAAGCCCTTGAAATCAGTGCTTTGAGCAATTCAGAGCACTGATTTTTTGTATTCAAAATTAATTACTTCAATGACTAATCTTGTGGATAACAAATTTGATTATTGAATGCCTTTTTAGATTAAATTATCTTAAAGGGAGCTGTTAAAATGTCGAAGTTAAACAGGCTCGATTTCTGCATTTAGACGTTGTCTGGCGATACTGTCAAAACGATTATAGCGTTCTTCCCAGTCCTCAGGTAGCATCGCACGTAAGCGCACCAATTCATTCTGCCAAAAATAATTATCGTAACAAATAGAAGTCATAATAAATTCCCATCCCATTAGTTAATTCATTTGTGAACACGCTCTCCTTCTTGAAGTATCACCTCCGATAATTGAAGAAAAATACCACATTAAAAATTTAATTCTTCCTTGTGATTTTTGATAAATTCATCTTTTGTTAATCCGAATAAAATAAAATCCATGTACTTTCCATTGATATAAGCCATCTGCCTGCGCACCCCTTCTTGGATACATCCAAGTTTTTTCATCATCTTAGCTGAAGCATCATTTCCTTCAAGAATATGGTCATTGAATTTATTAAGCCTTCTTTCAAGGAAGGCATATTTTAAAAGTATCTTCATCGATCTGGTACCATAACCCATACCACGGTTTTCTTTATCAATTTCAACTCCAATACCAAACGTTCCATTTCTCTCATCGATATTACTTAAATTAATTTCACCTACGCTTTTACCTTCTAAATCTTCAATAATAAACATTAGTCTTCCTTTTGTTGAGGAAAAATCAACATTTTCTTCTACAAATTTTTTTGAACCAGTAACAGTAGGTGGTAGCCCAGTTGAACATTCCAAAAAGCGACGTGCAGATGTATCATGCTGCCCAATATATTCTCTTTCCCAATCCTCTGGATACATCGCTCGTAGTCTAACTTTATTGTCTTGCCAAAAGTAGTTACTAAAATTAATTTTTAAAATTTTCTCATCCAACAATATCTCCCCCTAATATTGAATAATAAATTACTTTAACAAGAATCAAAACAAATTTAGGTACCTCCACATACTCTCGTGAGAGCTTAATCTGTTGGTCGTCTTTTTATAAGGAAAATGTATTGAAAGATTTCCAACACCTTTAACCAGTAGAATATTAGAAGTGTGGGACGCTTTGAAATCCAACTTCTTTAGCAATAGAATCTATATTCGCCTCTTTGTTTAATAATATCACTTTAGACATTATTATTATTTTTGTATTAATGTATTGAGTCAAATTCATACCAGTGGTTTTTTAAAAAACACGACTAAAATGTTCAGGACTAATATAAGCTTTTTGAGCAATCGTCTTCAATGTAAGTTTCTCCTTGAAATTTTCTTCAATGTAATGGATTATCGCTTTCATCCATTTTAGCCTTGATTCATAACTTTGACTATCCAATGGCTTATGTTCTAATCCTAATCTAGTAAACGATAAAAGGATAAGGTTTAACCTTTGTACGATTGCTGTTTTTTATTTAGTAACTCGAAGGGACAAGGAGCCTGTCCCCGATGTCCCTACCCAAAAAGACTGTCGATTTCAACTGCAGTCTTTTTTTGCTGCAGAAAAATATTTCCAAAAGACAGTTGTATATCGACACTAATGTCGGTATAATATAATTAATAAAGACATTTGTGTCGTTTTTAAAGTGGAGGGATCTTATGAAGCATCTATTGAGAAACAAGGGTTACATGACATTAATGGCAGCTCAGGCAGTTTCAAGTATTGGGGACTGGCTGAGTATCGTGGCTGTAATTACTTTAGTTGGACTGAAGTGGAATGCTAGTCCGATGGAAGTTTCGTTTATCATTTTATGTTTAGCTGTTCCAATGGCCTTGCTGGGACCGGTGGCAGGCACAGTTGCGGACCGGTTCAGCCCTAAGACGCTTATGGTTCTATCTGATCTGGTGCGGGCAGGGCTGATTCTTCTATTGGCTGCTGCTGATACCATCTGGGTTGTGTATGTCTGTTTGTTTACGATTGGAATTTTTTCGGCGGTGTTTATTCCTGCGAAGAATGGGAAGTTAAAGGAATTAGTTCCGGATGGGGATATGAAAAGCGCGATGTCGATTACTTCGATGATCGACTCCAGTACTAAAGTGCTTGGTCCGTTACTTAGTGGGGTTTTGGTCGCGGCTGTTGGAGTTAAGCCGGTATTTTTCATTGATTCCTCGACCTTTTTAATTTCTTCCTTATTCATTTTCTTCTTACCTAACGCTTTAGTATGGGTAAAAGACGTAGAGGGAGTAGAACCTCAGAAGAAGACTTCTTTTAAAGAAGAGTTTCTAGAGGGGATTTCATTTATAAAAGCAGATCGTTATATTCTTGCTGGATTGTTTTTCTTAGGGTTCAGTTTATTCATATTACAGCTCTCTGACTCGCAAATCATTGTCTTACTTAGAGAACTTACCCACCCCTCCGCCGATTTATTTGGATATCTAGTTACTGCTTCCGGTGCAGGTATGTTTGCTTCAGGTTTCATTCTTGCTAAGAAAACAAATTATCCTGCTTATCTTCTAATGCTGGGAGGCGTTTGTGGGATTGGATTGAGCTTTGGTATGATGGCAGTATGTACGTTAATGGATCTAGGATTACCAGTAGTTTGGGGAGCAGGTCTTGGGTTAATCGCTGGTTTCTCGGCTGGATTCGTATTTATTCCATTTCAAGCGTCTGTCCAAACGGAAACACCGGTCCATATGACGGGACGAGTGTTTGGAGTCGTGAATAGTGTGACGACGATGGCAACAATAGTAGGACCTTTACTAGGAGGGCTGGTTGCCACAGTGATTGGTGTGATTCCAACGTTTATGGTGACGGCATCGCTATTAGTAATCGTTTCATTTATTGGTTTATTAACAAAAAGTAATGTAGAGCGGGGGGATCATGATGTCTCCAAGAGTAAGCCAGGAGCACCTGGAACAACGACGGGCTGATATACTTGAAGCAGCAAAACAAGTGTTTATTGAACAGGGTTATGAACGGACGACAATGAAGCATGTGATGGATGCCGCGAAAGTAAGCAGAGGCGGGTTGTATCAATATTTCGCTAATAAAGAAGATTTGTTTGAATCTTTACTAGAGAATAATATCTCTTCAACTTCTAAGGACAATCAAGAAAAACTAGATGAGAAAGTGGAATCATATTGGGATTTGCTCTTGTTAAGAATATTTGGAGAAGAGCGCGAACCTGATGACAAAATAGATCCGTTAGCTCCCAGTCATTTAGAGTTTTTTATTACTGGACGAAATGATGAACGGAGGAAGCAGTACGGACAAAATCGGTATTATCAGGGATTGAAGATCTATGCGGATGTTCTTAAAGCTGGACAGGAAAGCGGAGAGTTTAGCAGTAAGTACGATTGTGAGATCTTAGCCCGGACGATTATTTCTTTTATTGATGGTTTAGCTTTGGATGATGCCATTCTTCCCAAGCAGGA
The DNA here is from genome assembly GCF_046719735.1 of Halobacillus rhizosphaerae. Lineage (NCBI taxonomy): Bacteria > Bacillati > Bacillota > Bacilli > Caryophanales > Bacillaceae > Halobacillus > Halobacillus rhizosphaerae. The sequence goes on along the minus strand of NZ_JAUTWQ010000037.1, from coordinate 15,447 downwards.
TATTAAGATAAAAGAACAGTCGGTTATGTTTGTTACGTATTTAAAAACAGCGCTTGGCGTAAGTTCTCAATAATAAGAAAAGAATCAGAGGCAGCTCTGATTCTTTTCTTATTTCTCCTTTATCATTCTTAAAGTTTTACGTAAGTAGATGTAGATGATATATCCAATAGCTGCGATCAGGCAAATGCATAGAACGGCCCATACGTAGTTAAGCATACTTGGGGCAATGATCGTCACCATTGCCACTACGATTGACGCTGCAATAAAAAAGGTCAGTAATCGGGCAACCATGTTTCTTCCCTCCCGGGTCCAGTGTTTACCGATATTATAACTCTTTCCAGAATGATTTGTCTAAATCGTATCCTGAAGATTCTAATTTGAGACCCGGTTATGTAAAAGTTCATCTAATGTACATAGAGTTGTTACTAAATTGTGAAATGCCTCACAAAGTGATTCCAATTTAAACAAAAGGGAGTATTCTAGAAGTGTAAGGAAGAGCAATCATTAATCTTGTGAAATGTTGAACAAAATATGAAAGGGGAGAATGAAAATGTTTGTACACTGGTTAAGAAATCACAAAGCTGCTGCTGGGATCCTCGCCGTTATGAGATTGTATCTTGGATATGAATGGGTTACAGGGGCGTATCACAAAATCACCGGAGGTTTTGATGCGACAGGATTCTTGCAAGGCGCCATTGCAAATACCGGGGGAGAACATCCAGCGGTTCAGGGCTGGTGGGGAGTTTTTCTTGAAAAAGTAGCCTTGCCGAATGCCGGTCTATTCAGCTATTTAGTGATGTGGGGGGAACTTCTAGTTGGAATCGCTCTTATCTTAGGAGTTTTTACTACGTTTGCAGCTTTAATGGGTATGATTATGAATTTTGCCTTCTTATTCAGCGGTACGGTAAGCACGAACGGTCAAATGATTTTGATCGCTATCTTCGTCCTGGTTGCTGGATTTAATGCCGGTCGATTGGGTCTTGATCACTGGGTAATCCCAACCTTCAAACATATGGCAGCTAAACCTTTCCAACGCAGAAAAATACAAGCGGCTTAACTTGAAACGGATCTGCCAGGCAGATCCGTTTCTTTTTCTATAATCAGTCATTCTTTTGAGTACTGCAGCCCACTTCTTTGGAGCATGGAAGGTTCCTATATTAATGGACCAGCATAAATACTCCGCCAATGAGCAAGCATACGGAACCGGTGACAAGTGTAATCTTTACTGGACGGCTGGCTTTGTGAAATATTCTGAAGAACATATGCCCCATCACCTCTCTTTTTTATTTGTACTATAGGATACGGATGAGCGGATAGAAAAGATTCAATAATTTCACACGCGGGTTATAATCGTTCCATTTAATGATGATCCGCAAACTTCCACCAGGCAGAAGTTCCTGTAAATCCTATAATACTTGTTAAAAGGATAATCGTTAAACTTAACAGGGTAAGTGGACTTTCTTCTCCTGTTGTACCGCTGAATAAGGCTGGGATGGCCCAGGGAAAGTAATCGCCATAACCGATGGCACCGATAATTTGTGCAAGGACTACCATTACTATAATAAAGCCAAGCGGTGCCAGATACCCTTTCCCGTAGCAGGCAAAGAAAGCCACAGGGGTACTTAAAGCCATTGTCAGCAGTGCTGAAATGAAGAAGATAAAAAGTCCATGCTCAAGAACGGAAGCGGACCACCCGGGCAGTCCGATCACTCCACCCAATAGTAAACCGATGGAAAAAATATAGATCGTTAGGCAAAGTGTAGTGATAAGTATAGCGGAAAATTTCGCGTAAACGATCATACCTCTAGAAAAAGGAAGAGCAAGGAGATCTTTTACGGTTTGGTCAGAGTATTCCCTGCCAAACACCCAGCTGGTAATAAATCCGAACACGATGACTCCTCCTATGGAAATAATTTGAGCTAGTAGACTAAAGTAAGAGGGCCAGGTGGCATCGCCTGCCAGTTGAGCTTTCGCTCCGAGTAATCCAGAAGTTTCCGCAAAATCAGGATTTTTCAAAATAAACATAAAGAAAGCAGCCATGAGCGGACCAATCGTAAATGCAGCACTCGTGATCCAAACCATTTTGGAATTAAGAATTTTAGTTCCTTCTGTGTGAAACACGGCCAGAAATTGCCTCATGATTTGTCTCTCCTTTTTCTTTGATCATCCTTAGAAAATAGTCTTCCAGATTTTCTTTCTCTACGGCGAGGTGGGTGAGAGAATGACTGCTTTCCACAAGCAGACGGGCAATATGATCAGGGTGTTTAATGGCGTTAGCATCATAGGTTTCTAAACTGCCATGTTTATTCACTCCACAAGAAATGCCTGCTTTGTTTAACGTGCGCTCTGCAGTTGAGTGATTTGTTGTATTTATAATTAATCGTTGGTTAAGCAGAAGCTTTAACTGTTTAGATTCAATTTCCTGGATTAAGCGTCCCAGGTGAATAATCCCGATGTTGGTCGCTATCTGAGCAATTTCGCTTAATAGATGACTCGATATAAAAATGGTAATTCCGTGATTTCCCGATAGATCTAAAAGCAGTTCGCGAATTTCTACGATTCCTGCAGGGTCGAGCCCATTAACCGGTTCGTCTAACAACAATACCTCAGGTTGATGCATAAGCGCTTTGGCAATTCCAAGCCTTTGAACATTTCCCAGGGAAAGGTTTTTTGCTTTTTTATGCTCATAAGCGTTCAGCTTGAGCAGTTGGATAACCCGGTCCACAGCATTAGGGTCGGACAGCAACCGGATGCGCTTGAAAATTTCTAAATTCTGTCTAACTGTGAGTTCGGGATAGGCATGAGGTGTTTCTACCATATAACCTACCTTTTTAAAGAGATCAGAGGAAGCCTGGGAAACTTTTCTTCCTTTAATAAAGCAGCTGCCATGAGTAGGGCGGATCATACCAAGGAGCATGCGGATGGTTGTTGTCTTTCCAGCTCCATTAAGTCCCAAGAAACCATATATAGCGCCCTTGTTAATCGAAAGAGAGACATCATCAACGGCTCTTTCACCTTTATAAATTTTGGTCAGATGCTTGGTTTCAAGGATAGGTTTCATCATTTATTTCTCCTTTTTTATAATCCCGTCAACGATGAGATCAACATGAAGTTTCATTGTTTGGGGAAAAATGTCCTCTCCAATTTCCTTCTTATGCAGAGTAAGTAAAAATAAAGACCTAAGAATTCCTGTAATGACTTCAGGTGGGTGAGTTATCGCGACCCCTTGCTGTTTCCATTCTTCAATGAGGTGGACAAGGGAATCTTTATCTTCCAAAAAATGTTCGTCCAGCTTCTCTTTAGAAAGCTTTCTCGTTAAAGCTTCCATGTTATTCCCAAAATAAAGCTGTTGAATCAGCGGATTCGTTTCTATCGTTTCCATAAGGGAAAGCAGCAGATCTTTAATCGCTTGGAGCGGCTGCGTTTCTTTGCTTAAGTCAACTCGAAACAGTCTATCTTTAAGGTGGTTCTCTTCTTCACTTAAGATGTCGAAGTAAAGTTCTTCCTTTGATGAATAAAATTTATAAAAAGTTCCGGACGCAATCCCGGCTTTTTTGGTAATCTCCTGAATACTTGTTTTTTGCAATCCATACTTGCAGAACAGTTGCCTGCCATGGTCGACCATTGCTTGCTGAATGAGTTGTTTCTCCTGCTCTTTAAAACCTTTAGGCATAGGGTCATTCTCCTTATTTTATGAATGTATGAATAAAATAATTTTATATTCACAAGTATATATTACTCTATTTTTTTATTAAATACAATAGCATGAAGTAGCTTTTGTTCAGTAGGCAGAAAGGCGGTACCATGCTTAATCACAGGTTTTTAGCGTTAGAAATTAAATAGAGGAGTACTTTGTGAGTAAAGGAGGAATAACAGGTGAAAATTAGAAATAGGCTAGGAAATTCGGTTGAAAAAATGGGATTAGTCCATTATTTATTCCCACTTTATTCCTGTTTATGGAATAATTAGCTAGGAGATAGTGTTCAATTTGTATTTATTTGGTTTTTCATTACATAATAGGGGAAAACAGGGAGTGAACCAACATTAAGGAGGAATGTTTTAAGATGTCAACTGCAATTAAAGAAAGGTTAAGTTCTTCAGACGTGGCCAATTTACGAACTGCTGCTGTGCTTGAGTTTACGGAAGAGGTATTTGAATCGGATAATTATCGAACCTTGGAGGTGCTCACCCCAGAACTTCACAATCTTTATATCGTTAATTTTAACGATCGCACGTTGACCATCCTTAGTATCTCTAAGGACCAAGCTGTAACGAAGGAAACCATGTTTACTGACCGGATTGTGTCTATGAAAGAGTTCTTCGAAGATTACAGTTTGGTAGACAATACACCTCCTCGAAAACTGGAACTCATCTTTATGGGTGGAAGAATTCTAGAAATTGAACCGGGGTTATCCAAACTGGAAGATAAGAATTATAAAGATCCGTCAATTATGAATCAAGTCAACGAGGAATTCGAGCATTTAATCGCTGCCTTGAAAAACACGGTCATATTATAAAAGGGAAAGAGCCGCTTCCATGAGCGGCTCTTTTTTACATAAAAGGATTAGTAGGTATTTATAGGGTAGTTCGACACGGCTGTATTTTTATCATCGATTTTAATATACCAGTAATCTAAATCTGTATAGTGGTCGTAAGCGTTATAGTACCCATAGCATTGCACCCATTCATAGCTACTCCCGAGCGTGTTGCCTTGATTGTAGCTTCCATAAGTACCGAAGACGATTTTGTCACTGGAACCTAAATACTTATAATTTCCATACCCATCCGTTAAGGAAGCGCCGCCTCGCAAACTATAGAAAGCGCCTCCTGATTTAGGAGACCGCCAGTTGCTGCCCCAAACTCTATAATTCATCGTCGTGATGGAATAGAGAGTGCCGCTCCCTCCGTCTCCCTGGATGAAAACCCCATTTGGATTATTACTCTCTAATGCAAAGGCAGTCCATTTTCCTTTGTACCAATAGCCAAAATCATAATAGTCATAAGAGTTTAGGCCGGATTGATACACAATTTGGCCGTCGATGAGATAGGTTCCATCTTCATTACGCTGAGAACTGCCTTGGTAAATGTACACGTGTGTCATGAGAAGCATCCTCTCTAAACATTCAATATAAAGCCTGGGTTAATGCCCTCATTTGTAACGTTCCTTTATAAAACTCGGCTACTGAGTTTTCTTGGAGTGCCTTATGAAAGTGTTTCTTAGCGTCCCGAGCCAAGTTGTTTAAAGGTTTACTATCTGAGAGATGTAGTAACTCTTCAATATGATCAAACTTAGTTTCAAGCTGACTTTTCATTTCTGCTTCTGGGTATTGTCCTTTTGGCTGGCTGCCACCGCCAATGGCATCAATCGAGATGTCTTTGATTAATTGAGTAAGTCGCTGTCTTTTCTGTAAATCTGTTTGAGGGTTCTTGATTCTTTCCGCAGGCACGACACTTCCGCTGCCTATATAAGTCAGGATGGCATGTAATGTTTCCTTGTTTATTTCATTTCCCTTCAGAGACGGCTGATTTGGAGTTCTCTCATAGTCCAGACTGTTAATCTTGTCATAGAGATTTCCTTCTACTTTCATAGAAAATTCGGCTTTTTTTGAAACGGGTGCCGCTTCCGCATGGTAGCCATCATTCATACTTGCTGTGACTCCATCTACTTCTTTCTCACCTTGATCCTTATCTTGATCCCAGAAACCTTTTAGAAAATATCCATCAGCATGTACGGAAGTAAGACTAATTGTACAAGCAATAATCAGTAGGAGACTCAATAGTACAATTTTAGAATTTTTACTCATGTAATTCCTCGCTTGCCTGGGGATTTATTGTCGTTATGAAGAAAAGCAGGACTAATTATGTATGAGTTTAGTATAACAAAAATTCCAAACTATGAAAAAACCCTCCCAGAAGTGAGGAGGGTTACCGTTCGTCATTCTCTTTGGCACCTAACTCTTTGCCTAAAACTAGAATGGATTGATTGATGCGCCAAACATAGTAGAGATGGTGGATGAGGTCCCCTTGGGATTGAAAGCGGCTAGGTGCGAGCCGTTCAATCTGGCTTCTTTCTTCTTTCAAATTATGAAGAAGCGGGGAGTGTTCTTTACCATCGATCAATTGCTGTAAATGCTCCAGATTTTCATCGAGTTTCTGTTCCATATCTTTAAATACAGACAATAATTCATCCGGGTAATGGAATTTCTTTTGATAAGAAGAGGCAACTAGATGTTTCGCATAGTAATTGAGTGCTGTAAAAATAGTGATCCATCTGGAGATACCGCCTTTTGCTGATGCCCCAGGTCTTTGCAGCAATGACTGCGATTCATCCTTAATCGTTTGAATCTTCTGGTCCATGGTAAACGCTTTTTCCGCTAATTTCTTTACATCGACTTCTTCATGAAAACTTTTGATATAGTCGGTAACATAGCCATTTAATTCACTTAAATAATCGTTAAATGAGCTTGCTACTTTAGTTTTGGTCCTAGTGGGGAAGATTACGGCTGAAACGAGTAAAGCAATAGCTGCGCCAGCAATTGTATCGACTACTCTTGCACCGAGAAGTGTGAAGCTGATTCCGCCTAATAAAATGTCGTACATAAATGCGATCAGCATCGTAATGAACATGCTCATTACCGTGTAAGAAACGGAAAACAAGTAAAAAGCAAAAAAGATAACTATGAACAGCAGAGTAATTTCAAGGACAGAGTGGCCGGATACCAGCTTTGCCAGCAAGAATCCTATGGCAGCTCCAATGACCGTTCCTAAGGATCGCTGGAACCCTTTTAAATAAGTTCTCCCGACAGAATCAGTACCAAGTTGGACAATAAAGGTAGTCAGCAGCACCCAGTAAGGCTGCACAGGTGAAATTAAATAACCGACAAGAATAGCCAGAACGCCTGCTGTTAAGGCTTGGAAAGCTTTCTTCGTAGAAGGCTTAAGTCCGCTGTCTTCCTCTGTTGAAGTATCTTCTTCCTCTTCCACATCCGCTTCTTCTTCAGCTGAGGTTCCAGCTTTGTGAAGCGATTGCTGAATCGTTGTGCCACCCTCAATGACATGGTTGGCAATCGATTCGATTCTGCGGATTAGATATAGCCAGCCTTCTGTCGCAGGTTCTGATTCTCGCTTGCGTAAGCGTGCTAATAAATCTGTTCGTAAGGCTTGAACGGCGCGTTCTGATTCCAGTAAATTCTGTTCTTTGTAAGTTTGAGACAGTACTTCTGAATCTCTTAGCGAGCTGACCACCCAGATGAGCATTTTTCTTAATTCTTTCGCTTCAAAAGCTTCTGCTTTCTTTAATTGCTGAATGGAGTCTGTTAAGGTTTCCACCAGCATCGCCGTATCAAAAACATAAAGACGTAACTGGGAACCGGTTAAACCGGGCCAAACTTTCTTCACATCTTGTTCATCTAAATCAGTGGCAACATTACGGGCATATTCGCTAAGTTTACGAACGTTTTTCTGTAAATTTTTTATTCGTTTTTCATTCGTTACAGGATCCTCCATCATCGTAATCAGGATTTGAAAGGTTAAATTGGCTTGAATATGGAAGGACCTCATACTTCTTTTTAAAATGTAGGCGGAACCTTTAAAGATAATAAAATTATAGAGGTATGCATAGGCAATTCCGATGGCAATTCCCATGTAAAACCAGGGTAATTGGTTCATAGAAAGTTTTAAAATAGAAGAGAAGTATACGGTCATGAAGCCAATCATACCTAAAGAGAAATATCGGCTTCCAAATCTGGAAAAATAAAAAGCGCTGAATATGATAACGATCATCAGTGACCCTATATAATAAGCGTTTCCTGCTAGAAGAGAGCCGGAAGAGATCCCAAAGGCAGCGGATACACCGAGCAGCAAGGTGGTGATTTGTTTTTTAAACTTGGTATCATCCATAACCACCATAATTCCCATTAATCCAGCGATTCCAGATACTATGGCAGGAGTAAAAAGGGATTGTCCTGATAGATGCAAAATGATCAGCGTAGTAAAAACTGAAGAGAGTAAACTGATTGTAGCCTTACCCGCTTGGTTAAGCCGCTTTCGTCCAGGATCTGACGCCATCAGTCTGCTAATCCAATAATTCTTCTTATTAAAATGTCTAATCGTAAGCCACCCTTTTTACCATTATTCTTACTTTCTAATGGTAAGTGCATTTTGCCTGCAAATCAACTTATTTAACCTGATTGGCAGGATTCAATGAGGCACGAGGGAGCTGAATAATTTAACGGAAAACGTTCATCCTAAGGAGTACTATCCTTTCCTTCCTTCTACACACCTTAGATTAATAGAGCCAGGATTTCGACTAACTGACATGTGCCTCAGTTGAATAGTAGTTTCGCTTTATTAATAAGGAGGTAGTAAGCTAATGGATGCCAAATTTCTGCTGGACGTATTAAACTTCTCCATTGATGCCTTAAACCTGCTGGCCTTTCTGATTTTTTCCACAATCTTTGTATTTAACTCGAAGAATAAAACAGGGAAGTAAAATGGAAGATGAACGGTGGCCGAATGATGATGGAAAAACGGTGTTAACTTTCATCATCGTTCGGATTTCATAATGCTCCACCCCATTCTTTGCCGGTCGGAAAATGACTGCGCTTGACGGGGAGCCGGGATTTTATTATGTAACTTATGAAGAAGCCGCTCTTCTCCACGAACAGGGCGGAGAAGAGAGTGTTATTGTACTTCAGAACTTATGATGCTATCCCTAAACGAAAAAGCTGTAAAAGATCCCTGTGGAAAGGAGATAGATACACAACAAGCCAAGCACGATCAGAAGTAAAATAAACCCCTTTTTTGAAGCACTAACAACGAGTCCGTTGTTAGGGTCAAAGAGGTAGCTCCACAGTATAATTCCAATTAATAAAAAAACCATAATTCCAAGGAATAAATTAATCACACGTGTTCCTCCTCCGCACACTAAATGAACGAGTTGAATTGGTTCTTTGGGACTAGTTTATAACCACACATTTATACGTATACTATGATTAAATTAATAATTTTGTTCACTACATCCATTCAATCTATGTAAATAGCAAATTAAATTTCGACAAAAAATCGTAAATTTCGTGTTGCATCGATAGAATGTGGTTGTTATAATTACAACTATAATTTCAACGAAGCCAATGAGCTACTACTATAAAAGTAGTTTACTGGTAAAACCTCAGCCGCGAGGAATAACTTCCACCGAAACAACAGCGAGTTGCCCGTAAGACAATGCTTCCTCGAAACAGTTGAGGGCATGTCAAAACGAGGCGAATGGAACGACAACTCATGCGGGTGTAGTTTAGTGGTAAAACCTCAGCCTTCCAAGCTGATGATGAGGGTTCGATTCCCTTCACCCGCTCCAACCATCTCTCTGTGCAAGAGTAGATGAATTCCTATTCATTTCTATAACTTAGTGAGCCAACGCAGTGTTTCGTTTATTTAAGCAACGAAGCATTGCGTTTTTTATTGTGGAAAAAAGGATACACCCTATAAGAAAGACAAGTTTTTAACAGGAGGAGCTATATGAAACAATTACAGCAGCATTTACAGCAAATCGACGGGAAAAGCTACAAAGGTTATAAACAAATCCAGGGGAGATATTCCTTTTCAAATTATGAGTTAATCATCGATTACGTCCAAGGAGATCCGTTCGCAGCCCCTTCAAAGATCAGGGTGCGGATTCCTGATAAAAAACGGGCGATAAAAAGAGAGTGGAAGCATAACACGAACCGTAGAATATATGCCGAAGATGTCATCAACCGCCGAATTGCGGATACTATTTATCATACTCGGACGAATGTGAAAGGAACTGGTAAGAGCGGCATGGTGGCCATCGATAAGCCGGGGCAGGAGATTATTGAGCGAGCAGCAGTCAGTTTAAACGAACAGGATGTAACGATCTGTTTAACAATTGGCCTTCCCGCGAACGGCCGGCGAATTAATGGTAAAGAGGCGGAGAAGCTATTCTTCAATGTGATACCTGATATTTTGAAGGATTCCATTTTTAAAATGAAAGATCAGGAAATAGAAGATGCCTGTAAGCTTTCCGATCAGCACCAGGCGATACTAAAGGAAATGGAGAAGAATAACTGGATTTCCTTTGTTGCCAATGATGCTATTCTCCCTAGAGAAAGCGGGATAAGCGAACGCCCCATGAAGGGAGCGGTTCCTTTTCAGAGTCCAAAAGAAAACGAAGTCTCCTTTTCGATTCCCCATCGGAAAGAACCACTGACTGGGATGGCTTTAAATAAGGGAATCGTCTTAATTGTTGGGGGAGGCTATCATGGGAAAAGTACACTTCTAAACGCTATGGAAAGAGGAGTCTATCCCCATATAAGAGAGGACGGACGTGAATACGTCTTAACTGATCCTAATGCCGTCAAAGTAAGAGCTGAAGATGGCCGGCAAGTGACAAGTGTAGATATATCCCCCTTCATCAAAAATCTTCCTCACGGTGCCGATACCAATCATTTTTCGACAGAGAATGCAAGTGGCAGTACATCGCAGGCAGCTAATGTCATGGAGGCACTGGAAGCGGGTGCTGGCACACTGCTGATTGATGAGGATACAAGTGCAACAAACTTTATGATCAGGGATGAACGCATGCAGCAGCTGGTTATTAAAGAAAAAGAACCGATCACTCCGTTTATTGATAAAATTAAGCAAATGCATGATGATTTAGGTGTTTCCTCCATTTTAGTGATGGGAGGATCTGGAGACTACTTTCAAGTGGCTGATGATGTTATAATGATGGATCAGTACGTTCCTTACAACGTAACGGAAAAGGCAAGGGAGATTGCCAGTCAGTACCCTAGTAAACGGCAGAAAGAAACGGAGGAAGCTTTTGGAAAGATTGCCAGCCGAGCGTTTCTTCCTCAAAGTATTCAAGCGAGAAAAGGTAAAAAAGAAAAAGTGCAAGCCAAGGGACAGACATTGATCTTAATGGGAAAAACAGAAATTTCCCTTGAGGCGGTTGAGCAGCTTGTAGATCCTTCACAAACGAGACTGATTGCTGACTTAATTATGAATTTGGATAAACGAGATATGCTTAAGACAGAGCGGCCGCTGCATACGTTATTGAATGATATTGAGAAGCAATTGGATGAGCAGGGTCTGGCTTCTTTTGCTCCTTTTAAGGATCAGCATCCAGGAGAATTGGCACGACCACGGCGCTTTGAAATTGCTGCAGCTTTAAATCGTATGCGAACAGCTAAAGTAAAGAATCTTTAACAGACAGGAGGGACCAGGGTGGATATTCATCAATTTCAAGAAGAAGTGATTCAATACAGCAAAGAGATCGGTATTGATAAAATCGGCTTTGCATCCGCAGATGTGTTTGGCGAGCTCAAAGCCAGATTGAAGCAGCAGCAGGAATTTGGATATCAATCTGGATTTGAAAAAGGCAGTGTTGAAGAACGCACGGAGCCTGACCGGCTGCTTCCTGAAGCCCAGTCGATTATTTCTATCGCCCTGGCGTATCCTTCCAAAATGTCTGATGCACCAAAAAGCAGGAAAGGGGATCGTAGAGGGATCTTCTGCCGAGCCTCATGGGGACAAGATTATCATACCGTCTTAAGGGACCGGCTCAACAAACTTGGAGAATTTCTTCAAGCTCATTATCCAGAGGTAACGATTAAATCGATGGTCGATACCGGAGAACTTGCCGACCGGGCTGTCGCGGAACGGGCGGGTATTGGATTTAGCGGGAAGAATTGTGCAACCATTACCCCTGAGTTTGGCTCCTATGTGTACTTAGGGGAAATAGTAACCAACATTCCTTTTATTCCTGATGAACCGGTAGACGATAGCTGCGGGGATTGCAATATATGTGTGGACGCCTGCCCAACCGATGCTTTGATTCAAGGTGGACAATTGAATGCGAACCGGTGCATAGCCTTTTTAACACAAACGAAAGATTTTCTGCCAGATGAATTCCGCAGTAAAATTGGCAACCGTTTGTATGGGTGTGATACCTGTCAGACAGTTTGTCCGAAGAATAGGAAAAAGGATTTTCATCGTCATGAAGAGTTTGAGCCGGATCCTGAAATCGTAAAGCCCAAATTAACTCCGCTGCTGTCCATATCGAATAGAGAATTTAAAGAAAAATTCAGTCCGATTGCAGGCTCGTGGCGCGGCAAGAAGCCAATTCAGCGAAATGCGATCCTTGCCCTGGCTCATTATAAAGACGAAACGTCCATTCAGGAGCTCATCCGCTTAATGAAAGAGGATCCAAGACCTGTCATTCGCGGAACGGCTGCCTGGGGGTTGGGTAAAATCGGTAAGCCTGAATGTTATCAGGAAATCGAGGAAGCTATGATGCATGAAACTGATGAAAATGTCCTCTATGAAATGAAAAAAGGGCTCGAATTTCAGAAAATCTAACCATTTGTACCTTTTCAGATAGAGAGGACTTTTGTATAATAGTAAAAACTGTTAAAAGAAGAAGGGGTAAGTTATGAACCACCGGTCTTTCTTGTACTACGATTCGTTTGAGACCCCTGTTGGTCCAATTACTGTACTAGCAAATGACGAAGGGGTCTGCAGAATTGATTATGGTCACTCCCAAGAGCGGATGGCTTTCTTTCAAACCTGGAAAAAGAAACATTTACTAAAGGGAGAGCTGGTATACGAGCCGGATCATACCTATGTAAAACAGGCGATAAAAGAAATTGATGAGTTTTTTAATGGGGACAGACGTGAGTTTTCCGTACCATTAAATTGTTATGGTACCGAATTTCAAAGAAAGGTATGGAGAAATTTACTCCATACGATCCCATTTGGAGAAACTCGAACTTATAAAGATATAGCAGAATCACTTGCTTCACCAAAGGCAGTGCGTGCTGTAGGCGGCGCGATTAACAAGAATCCGTTTGCCATCGTTGTCCCGTGCCACCGCGTAATTGGAAGTAACGGCAAACTTGTCGGCTATGCTGGCGGTCTGGATAAGAAGCAGCAGCTGCTAGATTTAGAGAAAAACCAAACAGTTGTGAAGATGAATAAATAACCGTACCATCCTTTCTTTTTGGAAGGATGGTTTTTTGTATGGATTCCTCCTTTTGTTCATAAGATGAAGAAAGGAGGGAGGAGCAATGAACTCGTCCACTCGTAAGCTTCAGCTTTACTGGGAGAAGGTCTTGGAACGACTAGAGGCACAGACAGAAGAAGAATGGTTAAGAAACAAAATAGATGGGCTGGCCAAGCGTGAGAAATTTGTCCAACGTGCTTCCTTTCACCTTAAACCCTACCACCGGCTTCGTTATGACAATCGTTCTGAAATCAAATATATGCTGACCTTGTCTTTACTCATTAAAGATCAGCGCCATTATTATTTAGAAGAAGGTATCTACCATGCCCGTGCCATCGTTCATAAAGGGGAATTGATCCATCACGAGCTTCACACAGAAAACCTGGCATCTGAGCAGGAATTTGCAGAATCTAGTTTTGTAGATAAAGAAACAAGTTTGCGTGTTCCCTTTACATACAATCGGAGGGAAGCCGTAAGATATGCAGAGCGCTGGTGGGATAGCTATAATCCGGCCTATCATCATTTTGAAGTGGATTGCACTAATTTTATTTCTCAATGTCTGAGGGCTGGAGGCGCACCGATGTGGGGAGCGGCTAATCGTAGTAAGGGCTGGTGGTATGATGGCAACAGCTGGAGTTACAGCTGGGCTGTGGCCAATTCACTGCGCTGGTATTTAAGTGGGTCCAGGCAAGGGCTTGCAGCTAAAGAGGTGGAGAGTCCGGAGCTATTATCCCTTGGTGATGTGATCTGCTATGACTTTCAAGGAAACGGCCGCTTTGATCATAATACTATTGTCGTCCAAAAAGACACAGAAGGCATGCCGCTGGTTAATGCTCATACGACCAACAGCCGGCATAGGTACTGGAATTATGAAGATTCCACAGCGTACACTCCTCAAATTCAATATAAATTTTTTCATATTGGCGGCTGAAGAATATGATATAATAGTCGAGTTGACTATATAGACAGAGGTGAAATCTATGCCGAATCATATTGTACTCTTTCAGCCTGAGATCCCAGCGAATACAGGGAATATCGCAAGGACTTGCTTAGCTACCAATTCACAGCTTCATTTAATCCGGCCGCTCGGGTTTTCGACTGATGATAAGATGGTGCGTCGTGCAGGGTTGGATTACTGGCAAGAAGTAACGATTCATTACTACGATTCCATTGATGAACTTTACCGGCGGTTCCCGGATGGAGATTATTATTATATTGAAAACTTTGGCGAAAAATCGTATGCTGATTTTGATTTTAATCAGCCGGAAGAAGATCTGCTATTTGTATTTGGACGAGAAAGTAATGGAATACCGAGAGAACTGTTAGCAGGGCTTGAGGACCGTTGTCTTAGAATTCCGATGACTGGAAAAGTACGGTCATTAAATTTATCCAATACCGTTTCCATTATTTTATTTGAAGTTCTAAAACAGCAGGGGTTTCCTAACCTTATTAAGTAATTTAGGCGAGAGGCTGAATATCGTCTAATTGATAACGTTACAGAGGCCGAGCGAAGCCATTAATCCATTTAAAACCAATAAAAGAAACCCGGACCAGAAAAAAATTCTGGTTCGGGTTTTTTTTTGGATCACAATCTTCTGGAGCGGTTACTTCACCCATTACTTTTTAGGCGTCCCTGGCTTTTCATCGTACCCTGCGGTAAAAATCGATACTAAGTATGTGATGCAGACTAGAATAATCAATGTAAGTTTCATGTAAGCGCCTCCTTTGCGAATAAAGACAAGCTGTAGTGGTTGTTATTATACCTCAAATAAAAGAGAAAGTGAATGGTCCGCTAAAGAAAATGCTGGAAACTGGACGGGAAATCTTGCTTAGCTGGCCGTTTGCCTATACGAAGCGGGGCAAGAATACATAAGGTGAATCGTAGGCGTATTAACTGAGTAATGAAATGGAGGCAAAATAATGGACCACTATCCTTATCAATATAACGATGTTAATCATTTTCGCAGCCATAATGAGGAAGGGGCAGGCGGGATATACGGAACCCCTTACAGCTATGGGGGACACGAAGGATATGAAGATAGCAGATTCTTTGGTGCGCCATTCGCTGGCGGCTTTTTAGGCGGTCTTTTAGGTACGGCTATCCTGCCATCTCTTTATGGAGGCTTTGGCGGGTATGGCGGTTTTGGAGGATACGGTGGCTACGGGGGCGGTTTCGGAGGTTATGGCGGCTTTCCAGGTTACGGATATGGCGTGCCTTATGGAAGACCAGGGTTCTGGTAAACAATGCTGATTAGCCATTTGTACTGGCTGTTTCCTTTGAGTTTCTAGTTTGAATTTATCCCCATCCGAATCAGCCAAGATGATCAATGGGGATGTTGACGGGAAAACAACTACTATAGATTTTATTTAAAATTCGTTAAAAAAACCGCCCAGCACTGAACTGTCCCCCGTTATTTGGACAATTTATA
>NZ_JAUTWQ010000036.1:0-10710 GCF_046719735.1 Halobacillus rhizosphaerae | reverse complement strand
CGATCCCCGTGAGAGTAGGACGTCGCCACGTCAAGTTAAACCTTAGAAGATTTCTTCTAAGGTTTTTTTATATTATACGTATAATATTCATAGTTTAGGAGAGACTAGTAGTAATGAGAGGCACCGTCTTAAGAATGAAAAGGCCGATGCCTGAATACTAGGAGGGAAACTATGAAACGTCATGATCAATGCAGTATTTGTTCAAAGGAAACGGACGATGGTATTCATCTATTAAAACTTTATATTTGTCATGCTTGTGAAAAAGAAATGATAGATACACCTGCAGATAACCCAAGATATGACTACTTTGTTAAACAAATGAAGAAAGCTCATCGCTCTATGATTCCTTCTTAATAGATGGGCTGATAAAAAAATAGCAGCTATGGGCCACTTCTTTTATGAAGTGGTTTTTTATCGTCTAGGAAATATAATCAGCATTTAGACCCTCTAGGTTCGCTTTTGAGCTGTGTACATGGTAATCAAAAGATGTTGGCGAAAGTGATTTTTAATAGGGTAAAATAGAGAGAGTGATATTTTGGAGGGATGATAGATGGACCAGACTTGGACGCCGCTCTATGATGCATTAATAGAAAAAAATGAAGAGCATCCGATTTCCTTCCATGTTCCGGGGCATAAATATGGAAAAGTATTCTCTAGTAAAGGTGGGAATGATTTTCGTTCTCTGTTGCAATTGGATGCTACTGAAATTGCTGGGCTAGATGATTTACATGCTCCTGAGGGGGTCATAAAGCAGGCGCAGCAGCTGACTAGTGATCTGTTCAGGACCGATGAATCTTTCTTTCTAGTAAATGGAACGACGAGTGGAAATCTTGCGATGATTCTCACGGTTTGTAATGCTGGAGATACGATCATTGTGCAGAGGAACTGTCATAAATCTGTTCTTAATGGACTGGAATTAGCAGGGGCTCAGCCCGTGTTTTTGTCGCCAGACTTTGAAGAGGAAACCGGCCGGTACAGTAAGGTGGATTCTACCCTCGTGGAACAAGCTCTACATGAATTTCCCCAAGCGAAGGCCGTGTTTTTAACCTATCCTGATTATTTCGGCCGCACGTTCGACATAGAGGATATTATAACAAAGGCTCATGCCTGTGGAGTGCCGGTCTTAGTGGATGAGGCTCATGGAGTCCATTTTCAGCTTGGCAGTCCATTTCCCTCATCTGCATTGGATCTTGGCGCTGATATGGTCGTTCAGTCGGCACACAAGATGGCACCTGCGATGACGATGGCATCCTATTTACATGTGAATTCGAAACGCATCGCTGTACATCTTCTCCGCCACTACCTGCAAATGCTTCAATCCAGCAGCCCTTCCTATCCATTAATGGTCAGTCTGGACTTAGCCCGCCACTTCTTAGCGAACTACAGTGTCCGAGGAGTTATGCCTTATGTAAAAAGGGTAAGACAAGTCTTTGAAACGGTCGCTCCTGAGTTATTTCTGCTGCCTTTAACAGGTAAGGATGATCCGTTAAAGATTACTTTACAGGCGGCTGATGGTGTTTCAGCTTTTGAAGCGGCCAGGGTATTTGAAGCGGCAGGAGTTTACCCGGAATTAACTACGCCGACACAGCTGTTATTTATCCTTGGTTTGACTCCTAGTTTTGAGTGGGAGGACTTAGAGAAGCGGTTAGCAGGAGTGAATTGTCAATTAAAAAAGATAACGAGGCATGCTACAATAAAGACAGTTCCGCTAGAGATTTCAAGGATGGAAACGCTGGCGATGAGTTATTCGGAGATGGCAGGCAGCTCTTCTCAATTTGTGGAATGGAAGAACGCTTGTGGTCATGTGGCTGCGGAGCCCGTTATTCCTTATCCACCGGGAATACCTTTCATCATGAAGGGTGAATCGATCAGAACAGATCATCTAACGAGGATGAAGTTTTTAATAAAAGAAGGAACCAGGTTTCAAAATAATAATATCGAGCTAGGGATTCGAGTTTTTAAAGGAGAATGGTCGTGAAGGGATTGTTTGTATCATTTGAAGGCGGGGATGGAGCTGGAAAATCTTCCATCCTGCATGAAATCGCCAAAGACTTAGAAAATCAGGGCTATCCAGTGGTCGCGACAAGAGAGCCTGGTGGCATACACATAGCTGAGGAGATTCGGCATATTATCCTCGACCCGGCACACACAGAAATGGACGGGCGTACAGAGGCGTTATTATATGCAGCAGCAAGAAGACAGCATTTAGTAGAAAAAGTAATGCCGGCATTAGATGAGGGAAAGGTTGTCCTATGTGATCGATTCATTGATTCCAGTTTAGCTTATCAAGGTCACGCTCGCGGCCTGGGAATGGATGAAGTGTTCAAGGTCAACCAGTTTGCCGTTGATACTTGTATGCCCGATGTTACCCTTTTATTTGATATTAAGCCTGAAGAAGGGCTGAATAGAATTGCTGCGAATAGTGGCAGAGAGAAAAATCGTCTCGATTTGGAAGCATTAGATTTTCATAAGAAAGTATATGAGGCTTATCAAGCATTGGCAAAGGAAAATGCGGAAAGAATAAAGAGCATTCGGGCAGACAGGTCCTTTGCTGAAGTGAAGACAGAAGCCTATGAAGTCCTGCTTCCATACTTGCCTCATCAATAAAGCAAAATTTGTTATAATGGAAATAAACCCCTAACAGGAGGATTCGTTCTCATGAAGATGATTATTGCAATTATTCAAGATAAAGACAGTAATCGGTTAACCAATGCGTTAACAGAGAATGATTACAAAGCCACTAAATTATCTACGACTGGCGGATTTTTAAGGGAAGGCAATACGACCCTTATGATAGGCTGTGAGGAAGATGACGTCGATAATGTGCTTGGAATTATTGAAAAGAACTGTAGTCAGCGTGACCAAATGGTAGCGCCAATCTCACCTATGGGCGGGAATGCAGATTCTTATATTCCGAAGCCTGTCAAAGTTGAAGTGGGTGGAGCGACTGTTTTTGTGTTACCTGTTGAATCATTCTTTAAGTTTTAATTAAAGGAGTTACGTTCATGAAGATCAGTCAGGAAATGAGGACCCAGTTGGACACTGCCCAGAAACAGTCTGCCAAACAGATGAAAAACCCTCAGAGCTTTGATCGTCTGGTACAGTCACAATCCCGTCAGCTTCAAGAAAGCCAGTTAAATCAACTGATGAAAAGCATTACGGCACAGGGTGATCGGGTAGTTCGTGTCCGATCGTTCCGTGACTTAGCAAGGTATAAACGATTGATCAAGGATTTTGTTAAGGAATCGGTTCAGTATGGAATGAATTTAAAACACTCACACAGTTGGAATCGACAGGGGCAGACTCGAAAACTGACGCTTGTCGAATCTGTAGATGAGAAATTAAATGAACTGACAGAAGCGGTGATGGATCAGGAGAAGAAATCTATTGATTTACTCGGGATCATAGGAGAAATTAAAGGTTTACTAATTAATTTATATACTTAAGGGCGGAAATGATATGAAAAGCTGGAATGAAATGAAAGAACTTCAGCCCCTCGTTGGTCAAATGCTCATGAATAGTTTTAAAAAGGATCGGATTTCTCATGCTTACTTGTTTCAAGGGGACCGGGGTACAGGGAAGCGTGAGATGAGTCTATTATTTGCGAAGAGTATCTTCTGCAGGAATCGTCAAGGGGCTGACCCCTGTCAGGAATGCCGTGACTGTCATCGAATAGATTCCGGTAATCATCCTGACTTGCATTGGATTGAACCTGATGGACAATCGATAAAAAAAGACCAGATTCTTCATTTGCAAAAGGAATTTACTTATACCGGGATGGAGTCTAATCGTAAAGTTTATATTGTCGTCGATGCAGGCCAAATGACGGTCAATGCATCGAACCGGCTGTTAAAATTTCTCGAGGAACCAAGTCAGCAGACGACAGCGATGCTCTTAACAGAAAATGGGCAATCGATCATCGATACCATTCGTTCACGCTGTCAGCTGTTAGCGTTTCAGCCCTTAAACGTAAGAAGGATCGAAAATAAATTAGAGCACGAAGGGATCTCAGCCTCGAATGCGAAGCTGCTCGCCTCTTTGACCAATAATTTAGATGAAGCGCTGGAAATGAATGCTGATGAGTGGTTTGCTAATGTGAGAAAATTAGTGATACAATTAGTTGAAGTGCTTCAAAATAAGCCACAAGAAGGACTTTTATTTGTTAATGATCAGTGGATGCCTCATTTTAAAGAACGTAAGCAGTTACAGCGAGGGTTGGATGTGCTCATGCTTTGGTATCAAGATTTGATTAATGATTTTCTGGACCGGGAAGATGCCATCGTATTTACCCAAGAAAAAGAAAAAAGGGAGCAGTCGTCCATGCATTGGACACGCCAATCAGCTGCGAAATGCTTATCGTATATTTTAGAGGCGAAACGAAAGATAAATCAGAATGTTCATCCTAATTTAGTGATGGAACAGCTTACCCTTCAACTACAGAGGTGATAAACATGATCGAGGTTGTAGGTGTTCGATTTAAAAAAGCGGGGAAAATCTATTATTTTGATCCGGGCGATCTACAAATGACCACAGAGGATTATGTCATTGTGGAAACTGTCCGGGGGATAGAGTTCGGAAAAGTTGTCATTGCTAATAAATCCGTAGATGAAGAAGACATCGTATTACCGCTTAAGCAAGTTATCCGTATTGCGGATGATAAAGATAAAGTAACGGTAGCAGAAAACAATGATAACTCTGACGAAGCTTACCGTGTTTGCGAGAAGAAAATCCGCGAACATAAATTGGACATGAATCTTGTCGATGTCGAATATACATTTGATCGCAATAAAGTCATTTTTTATTTTACGGCTGATGGACGAGTTGATTTTCGTACATTGGTAAAAGACTTGGCGTCAGTATTTAAAACGAGGATAGAATTACGTCAAATTGGTGTTCGTGATGAAGCGAAAATGCTTGGCGGTATAGGTCCTTGTGGACGTATGCTTTGCTGTTCAACTTTCTTAGGTGATTTTGAACCCGTTTCCATAAAAATGGCGAAGGATCAGAACCTTTCACTTAATCCTGCGAAAATTTCAGGGCTTTGCGGTCGTCTGATGTGCTGCTTGAAGTATGAGAACGATGACTATGAAGCGGCAAAGAAAGAGCTCCCAGACCTTGGGGACAGCATAGCTACTACTTTTGGTAAAGGAAAAGTTGTAGGTCTTAATATGTTAGAACGTATGGTCCAAGTAGAATTCAGAGATAAGGAACGCGTGCTTGAGTATTCCTTACAAGAGCTGATCGACGAGGGAGTCGTTCAAACCGAAGCCACAGAATAATGGGGTGGAGCCAAGCATGAATAAAAAAGCCATATTTGAACAGGTGTCGCACTTAGAATCTCAAATTGGTGAGCTCTATGAACAATTAGGGGATTTAAAAGCCCAGCTTGCTTATTTACTAGAAGAGAATCAGCATTTATCACTTGAAAATCATCACTTGCGTCAGCGTTTAGATCATGAAAAAGGCAAAGAAGAAGCAGGCGAAGGAACCAAACAAGATCGCAGCTCTGTTGTAGGCGAGGGCTATGATAATCTTGCCCGGCTCTATGAAGAAGGCTTTCATATTTGTAATTTGCATTTTGGCAGCCCCAGAGATGAAGATTGTCTATTTTGTCTGTCATTCTTAAACAAGAAGAAATAATCCCAGGTCCAAGCCTTTCCTTGTTCGTCCGAGGAAGGGCTCTTCTTTTATAGAATCAGGATTAGAAAGGAACAGAAATATGGTTCAATTAACCGGCGATGAACGTATTGATTATTTATTAGCAGAAGAGAATATCAGGATCATTCAGAGTCCCACTGTTTTCGCTTTCTCCCTTGATGCAGTGCTGCTGGCAAAGTTTACGCATGTGCCGCGTACTAGAGGGAAGATTCTTGATTTGTGTACAGGAAATGGTGTGATCCCGCTATTTTTATCAACAAGGTCGAGGGTTCCCATTACGGGTGTAGAACTGCAGGAGCGCCTGTATGATATGGCAGTCAGAAATGTGGAACTTAATCAGCTGGAAGACAGGCTCGAGATGATTCAAGGGGATCTCAAGGAAATGCCCAAAAGACTCGGACATGGCAAGTATGATTTAGTGACTTGCAACCCTCCTTATTTCCCTACTCCTCAGTCCGAGGAGTTAAATATAAATGAACATTTAGCGATCGCCAGGCACGAAATTCATTGCTCTTTAGAAGAGGTAGTTCATTCCTGCAGCCGGCTGGTCAAGCCTGGAGGAAAAGTGTCGATGGTTCATCGCCCCGGCAGAATGATTGATATTCTTACCTTATTTAGAAAGTACCGTTTAGAACCTAAGCGGTTACAACTGGTTTACCCAAAACCAGGCAGAGAAGCGAATATCTTATTAATTGAAGCAGCGAGAGATGGAAAACCAGATTTAAAGATTCTTCCCCCGCTCTATGCTTTTACCGAAAATGATGAGTATTCCGATGATCTAAAGGAGATTCTTTATGGCAGCTAGTTACTATGTGTACATGCTTCGCTGTGCGGACGATTCTTTATATACCGGATATACGACAGATCTAGAGAGCCGCTTACAAAAACATGAATCGGGTAAAGGGGCAAAATATACGAGGGGACGAGGGCCGTTTGTGCTTGAATATTCTCACACCTATGCGTCGAAAACAGAAGCTTTGCAAGAGGAATACCGGCTGAAGAAACTATCAAGAGCGAAAAAAGAGCAGTGGATTGCGGAAAAAGGAGAGGAACCAGATGTTGATCCAAAAGAGTTTTAGTGAATCAAATGAATATGGAATTCTCTATATTGTGCCCACTCCAATAGGTAATCTAGAAGATATGACTTACCGGGCAGTAAGAACTTTAAAAGAGGTCGATCGTATTGCTGCAGAGGATACAAGAAACACGAAAAAGCTGCTTAATCACTTTGAAATTGAGACGCATTTAATTAGTTACCATGAACATAACAAGCGTACAAAGGGAGAACAAATCGTTGAGCAGATGAAAGATGGATTGAATTTTGCAGTGGTAAGCGATGCCGGCATGCCCGGAATTTCTGACCCAGGTACTGATTTAGTTAAGGAAGCGATTGAGGCTGGTATATCTGTTGTTACCCTTCCAGGGGCAAATGCGGCGTTACCTGCTCTAGCAGGTTCTGGATTGCCAACCGATCAGTTTTATTTTTGTGGCTTTTTGCCACGTAAGAAAAAGGAAAGACAGACAGAATTAGAGAAAATTCAACCGTTTGTTTCTACATTGATTTTTTATGAATCTCCTCACAGGTTGAAGGAAATGTTAACCCATTTAGCTGCTCAGCTTGGTAATCGTAATGCTGTTCTAGTGAGAGAGTTAACGAAGCGGTTTGAAGAATATATCAGAGGGAGTCTGGATGAACTCGTCGAATGGGCCGATCAGACTGAGCTTCGCGGTGAATTCTGTGTAGTGGTGGAAGGGGCAGAAGAAGGACTGGAAGAAGACGCATTCTGGTGGACGCACCTGTCCATAACGGAGCATGTAGATTACTACATAGAAAAGGATGGAATGAAGAGTAAAGAGGCAATCAAGCAAACATCCCTCGACCGCAAACTTTCCAAACGTGACGTCTACCAAACTTACCACGTAGATTAGAAAAGCGCAGGCGCCCTGGTAGTCCCGACAAGCATAAGAGCAGCGGCGGAGTGGGTGTCCTTTGACCCACGGAGGCGATGAACTTATGACCTAGAGGGACTGGGCGCCGGAGCTAGCCATAGAAAAGCGCAGGCGCCCGGGAGTCCTGATAGAACTACGGCAATGCCGAGATCTCTTTCAATACCCGACATGGATGAAGCTTCCAGGGAAGAATTTTGGAATAACAAAAAAGCCCATCCTGCTGCTGCAGAAGGGCTTGTCATAGAGCATATGTCAATCAATAAGTTGTCTGTTTTACCAAATGTCGTCTCTTTTTTTCTTTGTCTCTATTATTTATTAAGGTGGTCTTGAATTTCTTGCAGGAGCTTCTGTGCTCCTTCTTTGCTAAGAACTAGGTTGCCATTTGCTAGTTTCATATTTTCGTCAGAAACTTCGCCTGTGACATGGCAAGTCATGTTGGGCTTGTACTTTTTAAGTACAATGCGATCATCATCAACATAAATTTCAAGAGCATCCTTTTCATTGATTCCTAATGTGCGACGCAGCTCGATTGGAATGACCACTCGGCCTAATTCGTCAACCTTACGTACAATACCTGTAGATTTCATAATTATGTCTCCCCTCAATCAAAAAGTTTATTTCGTCATATTTCGACATATGTCTCGACATTAATAGTACCAACCATTCCCAAACGTGTCAATTCTTTAAATTTCCATTTCATCCGTTCTCTCAATTTACGGGTGGAGGTATTAAAGAGGCTGAAATAAGACAATTATGGAGATATAGCTGGCAGAAAACCCTAAATTTTCTTATCCAAATTTGGTTCGAAGTTCCAACTCTGATGTGATTCTATTTTACCATAGTCTATACAGCTGTGAAATTATTAATGTAAAATAGGGTTTCTTTGACAGTTTTATTACTTATTCGGTATATTTTAATGTTAGGAATGGCAATAAAGAAGATAAAAAGATAGAATGTTACAATACAAACACAATATATATTTCGACATGGCCTGACAGGCTGTTTATTTTAAGAGGAGGGAACAAAGTGGCTGAGGAAAAAAACACTTTTTACATTACTACACCCATTTATTATCCTAGTGGAAATTTGCATATAGGACACGCCTATACCACCGTAGCTGGAGATGCGATGGCCCGTTATAAAAGATTGCAAGGTTATGATGTGATGTACTTAACAGGAACCGATGAGCATGGCCAGAAAATCCAGAGAAAAGCAGAGGAGAAAGGCGTATCTCCCCAAGTCTACGTAGACGATATTGTCAGCGGAATTAAAGATTTGTGGGATAAGCTCGATATTTCCTATGATGATTTTATTCGAACTACGCAGGACCGTCATAAGAAAGTAGTCGCCAAAATCTTTGATTACTTAATGAAAAAAGGCGATATCTATCTGGATGAGTATGAAGGCTGGTATTGTACATCGTGTGAGTCTTTCTTCACAGAACGACAGCTTGATGAAGGACATTGCCCAGACTGCGGCGGTCCCGTTGAAAAAGTGAAGGAAGAATCTTATTTCTTTAAGATGAGTAAATACGTTGACCAGCTGCTCGACTTTTATGAAAAGAATCCAACGTTTATACAGCCGGAAAGCCGTAAAAACGAAATGATTAACAACTTTATAAAACCTGGTCTCGAGGATTTAGCGGTCTCCCGGACCACGTTTGACTGGGGAGTTGACGTTCCTGGCAATGAAAAACATGTGATCTACGTGTGGATCGATGCTTTGAGTAACTATATTTCCGCGCTTGGATTTGATTCGGATGAAGATGAACTTTATCAGAAATTCTGGCCGGCAGATGTACAATTGGTAGGAAAGGAAATCGTCCGTTTCCATACGATTTACTGGCCGATTATGCTGATGGCGCTTGATCTTCCATTACCAAAGAAAGTATTTGCTCATGGATGGATCTTAATGAAAGACGGCAAGATGTCTAAATCGAAAGGAAATGTCGTGGATCCCGTTCAGCTTAGTGATCGTTACGGCCTGGATGCACTGCGTTATTACCTGCTTCGTGAGGTTCCATTTGGATCTGATGGAGTCTTTACACCAGAAGCTTTCGTAGAGCGGACCAATTATGACCTTGCGAATGATTTAGGGAACTTGCTTAATCGTACCGTTGCCATGATTAGTAAATATTTCAATGGGGAGATTCCTAAGCTTACAGCCGGGGAAGATCCATTCGACCAAAGCCTGGAACAGCTTGCTGCAGAAACAAGACAGTCTGTAGAGAACTCTTTAGAGAATATGGAATTTTCCGTTGCACTCTCTGACTTGTGGAAATTCGTCAGCCGGACAAATAAATATATCGATGAAACACAGCCTTGGGTACTTGCTAAGGATGAGACGAATAAACAGCGTCTTGCCAATGTTATGGCGCACTTAGCTGAGTCACTCCGTCACATTGGAGTTATGCTGCAGCCATTTTTGACAGAAACACCCGAACGGATCTTCAGTCAGTTGGGTATCAAAGGAAATGAGCTGAAAAGCTGGCCAAGTATTACAGAGTTTAGTGGTCTTGAAGAAGGTACAAAGGTAGTGAAAGACGAGCCTATTTTCCCTCGCCTGGATGCAGAAGAAGAGATTCAGGTGATTAAAGATATGATGAAAAAGCCTGTGCCTAAAGAAGAGCAAAAGGTAGAGAAGAAACAGGAAATTGATGAAGTAACCATTGATGACTTTATGAAGCTTGATTTTCGGGCAGCGGAAGTCATGAAAGTGGAAAAAGTAAAAAAAGCAGATAAGCTGCTGAAGCTCCAATTAAATCTTGGCTATGAAACGCGGCAGGTGGTTTCTGGAATAGCGGAACATTATTCAGAAGAAGATCTTGTAGGGAAAAAAGTGATTTGTATCACTAATCTTAAGCCAGTGAAATTAAAGGGAGAACTTTCTCAAGGCATGATTTTAGCAGGAGAAGACGAGAAAGGCACCTTGTCTCTTGCTTCCATCGATCAATCTTTACAAAATGGTGCTAAAGTAAAGTGATTCTAAAACATTTTTAAAATAAGCGTGATGAATGAGCAACATCTTACAAAAAGGGAAAGCTTTCTTTAGGGGCTTTCCCTTTAGATATTGTCTGGGCACCCGGGCGCTTGCGCTTTTGTA
>NZ_JAUTWQ010000035.1:0-25551 GCF_046719735.1 Halobacillus rhizosphaerae | reverse complement strand
TACAAAAAGGGAAAGCTTTCTTTAGGGGCTTTCCCTTTAGATATTGTCTGGGCACCCGGGCGCTTGCGCTTTTGTATCATCCAGCTCCAGCGCCTAGCTGCTCGTGACATAAGCAATCCCATTCTGTGGCAAAAAGCGCCACGTCATGGTTTTACTTATGCATGCCGCAGCTGACCAAGGCGCTTACGCTTTTGTATCATCCAGCTCCAGCGCCCAGCCCCTCGAGGTCCTAAGACAATCGCCTCTGTGAAGAAAGATCGCTTCACAGCGCCGCTTGTCTTAGGCTTGACGGGTCGCCCAGGCGCTTACGCTTTTGTTTAATCCATAGAGAGGTGGGGAATGATGTTATTTGACACACATGTTCATTTGAACGCAGATCAATTCGAGGAAGATATGGAAGAGACGATTGAACGTGCCCGAGCAGAGGGTGTTCGTTATATGACAGTGGTGGGATTTGACCATAAAACGATCCCTAAAGCCATTGAAATCGCGGAAAACCATGAGGATATCTATGCGGCCGTGGGATGGCATCCTGTAGACGCTATTGATATGAAAGAGGAAGACCTGCAGTGGATTGAAGAGTTAACGAGTCATCCTAAAGTGGTCGCTTTAGGAGAGATGGGACTTGATTATCATTGGGATAAGTCTCCCGCTGACGTCCAAAAAGAAGTGTTTCGCAAGCAGATTAGATTAGCTAAAAAGGTCCGCATGCCGATTATCATTCATAATCGTGAAGCAACCGAAGATATTGTCGAGATTTTAAAAGAAGAAAATGCAGCGGAAGTCGGGGGCATTATGCATTGTTACAGTGGTCCTGTTGAAACGGCGAAAGAGTGCATTGACATGAACTTTATGATTTCTCTAGGGGGACCTGTGACCTTCAAAAATGCAAAGCTTCCTAAAGAAGTAGCAAAAGCGATAGATCTTGAGCACTTGCTTGTCGAAACAGACTGCCCATTTTTAGCTCCTCATCCCAATCGGGGAAAACGCAATGAACCAGCCTATGTCAAGCTTGTCGCTGAGCAAATCGCGGAGCTGAAAGAAATCACCTATGAAGAAGTTGCTGAGATTACCACAGCAAATGCGCTCAAATTTTTTGGAATAAAGTCGTAAATTGGGGACTTTTGAGCTAATGTTACAAATTTCTAGTCTAATTGTATGATAATTGTAATGTTCCTGTTATGTTAATTGTCCAGGTGAAAATGCATAATGTAGGAGTCAGTGAATTATCAACTGACTCCTTTTTCCATTTATGGGCTGGAGTTAACAAATTGCTGACATATCACTTTATTACTACACGTGATAAGAAAGGAGGCAGGAACGATGAAATCTTTGAAAGGTCTGAAATCAAAGTTCGGTTTAAAAGTAGCTTTTGCTTTCATCATTTCAATTATCAGTATTGCCTTTTTAGGAACAGTAACTTACGAAGCTACCAAGGCTTCTGTACAAGTGACTCAAGACGGAAAAACTCA
Organism: Halobacillus rhizosphaerae; assembly: GCF_046719735.1. Classification (NCBI taxonomy): domain Bacteria; kingdom Bacillati; phylum Bacillota; class Bacilli; order Caryophanales; family Bacillaceae; genus Halobacillus; species Halobacillus rhizosphaerae. The sequence goes on along the minus strand of NZ_JAUTWQ010000035.1, from coordinate 24,079 downwards.
ATTCATTCGCACTCATGCTAATACTGTTGGACAATTATTATCAGATCTTGATATCACTGTACAACCTCATGATCAGCTTTCACATAAATTATCAGATCCTGTCAAATATGGAATGGATGTTACATACGAGGCGTCCAAGTCAATTAATCTTGCCATGGATAACGAAGAGAAGGAATATTTCACGACAGCTTCAACGGTCGGCGGCTTCTTTAAAGAGGAAGGCCTGGAATTAAAGGATCGTGACGAAGTGTCTAAGAAAGCAAGCACGCCCATTAAAGATGGGATGAATATTGAGGTTAACCATGCCATTCAAGTAAGCTTAAATGATGGTGGAAAGAAAAAGAACGTATGGACAACAGCTTCTACAGTGCATGAGCTGCTAGAAAATCAAGATGTCTCACTAAATAAGCTCGATAAATTAAAGCCTGCAAAAGATAAAACACTTACAGCCGATGCTGCTGTCACTATTACTCGTATTGAAAAAGTGACGGATACCGTGGAAAAAGAGCAGGAATATACAGTCGTTACTAAGAAAGACAGTTCGATTCCTAAAGGGGAAGAAAGAGTATTATCTGACGGACAGAATGGGAAAATCACGAAAAAGTATGAAGTTACTTTAAAAAATGGAAAAGAAACAGACCGGAAGCTAATTGACAAAACCGTTGATAAGAAGAGCAAGAAACGGATTGTTGCTATTGGAACTAAGGTGAGCGAAAAGCCTGAACCGGCACATACTGCGGATTCACCATCCTCTTCAGCTGTCGCATCAAGCAGCAGTAAGTCCAGTTCTCATGCTTCGGCATCGAAGTCTTCTTCTAATACGATTACCCAGACAGCTTCTCGCGGTGAGTCGAGCAGTAGCAAAACATTGTACATGCATGCGACCAAGTATACCGCTGATTGTTCTGGTTGTTCAGGAGTTACAGCTACAGGTATCAACCTGAAAGCTAACCCTGGTATGAAAGTAGTGGCCGTAGACCCAAGCGTTATCCCTCTAGGGAGCCGCGTATGGGTTGAAGGATATGGATATGCAGTTGCTGGAGATACCGGCGGTGCTATCAATGGAAATCGGATCGACTTGTTTGTTTCTTCTAAAGGGGAAGCTTTAAATTATGGAAGCCGATCTGTGAAAGTGAAAATTTTAGGGAAATAATATCACCCAGGCAGAGGAATGATTTCCTCTGCTTTTTTCGCATTTAAACTCGTGTGGTATGCTATGAAAAGATTAACGGTTTACCAAGCCGCTGGAGGATAAGAAATTGAAGATAAAAGAAGTAATTGTAGTTGAAGGCAAAGATGATACAGCGAGAATCCGCCAGGCTGTCGATGCTTATACGATTGAAACTAATGGTTCAGCTGTTAATGACGAGATTATTGAGCAGATCCGCCATGCTGCGGAGAAACGTGGAGTCATAATTTTCACTGATCCTGATTATCCGGGCGAGAGGATCCGTCACATCGTTTCTCAGTGTGTACCGGGTTGTAAACATGCTTTTCTGCCCAAACACCTGGCCCGGGCTAAAAAAGATAAAGGGATCGGCATTGAACATGCCTCAAGTCAGGATATCATAGAAGCCTTATCTGCCGTCTATGAGCTGACAGATAGGGTTGAGGACGAAATTACGAAATCGGAGCTTCTTCACTATGGACTTATCGGAGGACCTCAAGCAAGCTCTAGACGAGAGAAGCTAGGCATAGAGCTTCATATTGGAAAGACGAATGGCAAACAATTATTACGGCGGTTGAATATGTTTCAGATTACCCGCAGACAATTAAATGAAGTCATGAACCAGATCATGCAGGAGGAACGCAATGAACAATAAAGCCGTGGCGACACCAACACGTACGAAAGAGATTTTAGCAGCCTATGGCTTTTCATTTAAGAAAAGTTTAGGGCAGAATTTTATAATTGATGTGAATATCCTGAAGAATATTATTGAGCAGGCAGGCATTAATGAAGCCGCTGCAGCGATTGAAATTGGTCCAGGCATCGGGGCCCTTACAGAACAGCTTGCCCAGCATGCGGAGAAGGTTGTGGCGTTTGAGATTGACCAAAGGCTGCTTCCTATCCTTGACGATACGCTTACTTCCTATTCTAACGTTCATGTGATCAACCAGGATATTCTGAAATCTGATGTAAAGCAGGTGATTGAGGAGCAATTCCGTCCTGGTCAGCCTGTCCGGGTGGTAGCTAATCTGCCGTACTACATTACCACTCCCATTTTAATGAAACTGCTGATGGATCGTTTACCTGTAGACAGCATTACGGTTATGATTCAGAAAGAAGTTGCAGACCGTATGGCTGCGGAACCCAATACAAAGAGTTACGGGTCCTTATCGATTGCCGTCCAGTACTATACCCGTGCTAAAGTCGTCATGAACGTACCGAAAACCGTCTTCATGCCGCAGCCGAATGTTGACTCCTCTGTTCTTCACTTAGAGATGCGGTCTGCTCCACCTGTGAATGTGAAAGATGAGACCTTTTTCTTTAATGTGGTGAAAGCCACTTTTGGGCAGCGGAGAAAAACATTGATGAACAATTTAGCTCGGCATTTTAAAGGAAATCTTGATAAGGCGGAAATAGGGGAGCGGCTAGCTGAAATTGATATAGATCCTAATCGCAGAGGTGAGTCTCTGTCTATGGAAGAATTCGCTCGCCTTGCTGACATTCTGCTGCCGCATAAAGATTAAATAGCACATGGCTCCACCTTTTACATACACTAAAGTAGTGTCTTGTTGTGAGGTGGAGTTAATTATGATAACCAATGGAGATCTTGTTACACGAAAGTCTTATCAGCATGATGTTTTATTTAGGGTGAAGTCTTTAGATGGTTCCTATGTAAAACTGATGGGGGAAGACATTCGGTTAGAAGCAGATGCACCGATCGACGATCTTAGACAGGTAACTGGAACGGAATATCATCAGAGAAAGTCTCAAATCGACAAACAAGAAGCGTATTCGTACCGTTTGTTTCGTCAGGATTACCGTCTTCTTAAAGAGAAAAGAGAGTCCGAAGCAGGCAGTGGATATGCGAATGCTAAAGAAGAAGTTAACTACTTTCAAATCCCGCCTCGCATTCTTCATATTGATGGGGACCCCCTCTTTTTAAAAAAATGCATTCAACTCTATGAACAGCTGGGATTACAGGTTCATGGTCAATATTTACATGAAAGAGAAATGCCCGATCAAGTGATGGCACTTGTTGAAAAGGTTCAGCCGGAAATCGTCGTTCTGACGGGTCATGATGCTTACTCAAAGATAAAGGGATCGATGCGGGATTTAGAGGCATACCGCCATTCTCGCTATTTTGTAGAAGCTGTTCGCAATATTCGACAGCACCACCCTCACTTTGATCAGCTTGTGATCTTTGCTGGTGCCTGTCAGTCGCATTTTGAATCATTAATAAGAGCGGGGGCTAATTTTGCAAGCTCTCCTGCCCGTGTTAATATCCATGCCGTGGATCCTGTTTATGTTGCTGCCCGAGTAGCTTATACCTCATTTATGGACCACATTAATATCTGGGATGTTATTCGGAACACGATCAGCGGTCAGGAAGGGCTGGGGGGCGTAGAAACAAGAGGATTGTTAAGAATTGGTATGCCCTATTCTAAAGAAGTGGAAGACCTGTCTTAATCATAAAAAAACGCAGCTGAAAAAAAGAAAAACAGCTGCGTTTTTTTATAAACATCTTGGTTCGAATTTTCAAATAAATATGACTGTAAATGCCTTTATAAAGCAGTTTTAGGTGAAATACACATAATTTTCCTGTGTCTGGAAATCCTAACTAAGAACATATTTCACAAGTTATTATGTTGACATTGATTTTAACATATTGGTATAATTAAATATTTTATTTGACTTTGTCCTAAGATTGTGATATATTTTTAAATAGTGAGGTGGAGTGTAGTGGCTAAAACGTTAGTGGAAATCAAGCAGTCCTTAGAAGGTCAAATTGGCAAGCGTCTGACATTAAAAGCAAATGGCGGGCGTCGTAAAACGATTGAACGCTCTGGAATACTGGCTGAAACTTATCCAGCCGTTTTTATTGTAGAGCTTGACCAAGATGAAAATGCTTTTGAACGTGTTTCTTATAGTTATGCAGACGTACTAACAGAGACAGTTGAACTAAACTTCGACGATCTACAGACTTTAGCTATCGAGCAGTAAACCTTGTGTTTGCTGCTTTTTATTTTGCGCTTTTTTTGACAATCTACACTAGAAAAGGTTGCCATGCTTACATACATATGCCGCAAATGATTTTAAGGTTCCTTCACATACTAAGTTTGTCGTAGCTTACTAAGTGAAAGCGAAAGGAGCTGAAGACGATGGGACGGAGACGAAGCATTATGTCCGATTCGTTGAAAGAAGAAATCGCGAAAGAACTTGGGTTTTACGACAAGGTTCAAAGTGATGGCTGGGGCGGTATTACAACTCGTGATGCCGGCAATATGGTGAAACGTGCCATTCAAATGGCAGAGGAACAAATGGTAAAGGACCAGTTTTAACTTCAAGCTTCCCGGCCACTGGTGCCGGGGAGCTTTTTGTATGATTTATCTGGATGTCTCCACTGGGAAACATTTTATGGTACAATGCTTTAAGATAATCTGTAAGGAGTAGATGGCAGTATGCAAATTTTGGAGAAGGCTCCTGCTAAAATTAACTTGTCTCTAGATGTTTTACATAAACGAGAGGATGGATTTCACGAAGTTGAGATGGTCATGACGACCATCGACTTAGCTGACCGGATTGAATTAACTTATAAGCCCGATGGGAAGATTCAAGTGGAATCGGAAAGCAGGTTTGTACCAAACGACGAACGAAATCTTGCTTATCGAGCAGCGAAGCTCTTGAAAGATCGTTACAGGGTCGCACACGGTGTGAAAATCTTTATAGAAAAAAACATACCGGTAGCAGCAGGGCTAGCCGGTGGCAGCAGTGACGCTGCGGCTGTTCTAAGGGGGTTAAACCGTCTCTGGGGGTTAAATGCTTCGATGAAGGAACTTGCTGAATTAGGTGCTGAAATAGGCTCAGATGTATCGTTCTGTGTGTACGGAGGTACGGCATTAGCCACTGGACGTGGAGAGAAGATTCAACATCTTCCCGCCCCGCCTCCATGCTGGGTCGTGTTAGCGAAACCATCCGTCGGAGTATCTACCCATTCCATTTACCAAGCGTTATCTCTGGAGAATGCCTTTCATCCAGATACTGCCGCTATGGTAGAGGCTTTGCGTACGGACAGCTTTGAACGAATTTGTTCTGAGGTCGGCAATACCCTGGAGGCCGTGACCGTCGGGCTGCATGCGGAAGTGGATCAGATCAAAGAACAAATGCGTCAGGGTGGAGCAGATGCTGTACTCATGAGCGGGAGCGGTCCTACGGTCTTCTCCTTAGTCGCTCAAGACGCGAGAGCTCAGAGAATTTACAACAGCCTAAAGGGCTTTTGTGCTGAAGTTTATATGGTTCGAATGCTTGGTTATCGGGAAACCACTTGATAAAATCCGTACAAATCTGATATATTTAATTAAAATATTCGGATTTTGAGGAGTTTTTATTCATGAAAAGAAGTGAACGACTCGTAGCCATGACTCATTATGTGCTTGATCGGCCTCGTGTACTTATCTCTCTGCCTTTTTTCTCAAGTAAATATGATGCTGCCAAGTCATCAATTAGTGAAGACTTGGGGATTATTAATAAAATGTTCCAGAGCGAAGGGATCGGTTATCTCGAAACGGTTTCTGGAGCAGCCGGGGGAGTCAAGTATGTCCCTGCCTTTTCCAAAGAGTACAGCGAATTTTTCGTTGGTCAGCTTTGTGAACGTTTAGAAGATCCAGAACGGCTGCTGCCGGGTGGATATTTATTTATGAGTGATATTCTCGGAGATCCAGAAGTCACTCGAAATATCGGCAGGCTGTTCGCATCGGCGTTTTCAGATAAAGAAATTGATGTCATTATGACTGTCGCGACAAAGGGGATTCCGCTTGCCTATGCAGTGGCCTCCTATTTAAATGTTCCGGTTGTAATTGCCAGGCGCGACCCTAAAGTGACAGAAGGATCCACCGTAAGTATTAATTACGTTTCCGGATCCACGCGTAAAATTCAAACCATGGTACTCACCAAGCGATCCCTGCAGGAAGGCTCAAAAGTCTGTATTATCGATGACTTTATGAAAGCAGGCGGAACCATTATGGGCATGCGAAGCTTATTGAAAGAATTTAATGCAGAAGTCGCAGGCATCGGTGTATTGGCGGAAGCAGAGGACGAAGAAGAAGAACGTGTGGTAGATGACTATCTCTCTCTCGTTCAAATCATGAACGCTGATGACCGCCAAGCCTCTATAGAAGTCCGACCTGGAAATTTATTGAGTCATATCTAACGCTGCATTTGAAGTTAATTAAGAATAAAGCCCCTCACGTTTAACGTGAGGGGCTTTATTTATAGGTCAAAAGAAAGACTAATTTAGAAATTTAGATAATTAGAAAAATTTTTTTTAAAAACTAGCAGGAATTTTTGGTGTTTTGTGGAATATTTGTAATAAGTTCTTTTTGGGGAAAAGGTGGTGAATCATAATGGAAGTAACTGACGTAAGACTGCGACGCGTTGATACTGAAGGAAGAATGCGAGCAATTGCTTCTATTACCTTAGATCAGGAATTTGTTGTCCATGATATCCGGGTGATTGATGGCAACAATGGTTTATTTGTAGCAATGCCTAGTAAGCGAACTCCTGATGGAGAATTTCGGGACATCGCGCACCCGATTAACTCTGGAACTCGCGGGAAAATTCAGGACGCTGTCCTTGAAGAATATCACCGTGCTGGTGAGGAGAATTCAGAGGTTGAATACGAAGAAGCAGGTGCATCTTAAAATTACGTAATCAAGAAGCCTAACCTTTAACTGAGGTTAGGCTTCTTTTTTAATCGTCTAGGAAATGATCATTTGATTTAGATATGGATCCCTCTTTGCGGTGTGAAGCCACCACATCTAGCTTCGAGTCGCAGACCGAATACATCCGCTCTTTTGCTCGTCTTAGGCTTGTCAGGCTTAAACGGAAGCATGTGCTTCAGCCTGGGCAAAAGTGCTGCATTTTAAAGAGGAGCCTTGGAAAGGTCGGATTGTTGAAATCACCCTGGTTTTAAGATATTATTCATAGTGGATAAATAGGATGAATGGAGGGTCGTTCATGAGTAACCGTTATGCTGTAGTTCTTGCTGCCGGCCAAGGTACACGGATGAAATCGAAGCTTTACAAAGTGCTGCATCCTGTATGTGGAAAGTCGATGGTCCAGCACGTTGTTGATCAATTAAAACCTTTAAATTTAAGTGAACTCATTACGGTAGTTGGATTTGGAGCTGAAAAAGTCCAGGAACAACTGGGTGAAGACAGCCGTTATGTCGTTCAAGAGGAACAATTGGGGACAGGTCATGCCGTGCTTCAAGCGGACGATCTTTTAGCTGATAAAGAAGGAACAACTGTGGTAGTTTGCGGAGATACGCCGCTCCTGACGAGTGAAACACTGCAGAATATGTTAGACCATCATGAAGCGGAAGATGCAAAAGCAACGATTCTCACTGCTCATGCTGAAGACCCTGCGGGATACGGGCGTGTGATCCGCAGTGGTAATGGCCAGGTTGAGCGCATTGTCGAGCAAAAGGATGCTTCCGAAGAGGAGCAGGCGATCCAGGAAATTAATACGGGAACGTACTGTTTTGATAACCAAGCGCTATTTGCTGCTTTGAAAAGTGTTTCCAATGATAATGTGCAAGGCGAATATTATCTGCCTGATGTGGTAGAAATTCTAAAAGGCAAGTCAGAAACGGTAAGTGCTTATCAAACAGCTAATTTTGCAGAATCTTTGGGAGTCAATGATCGTGTTGCACTGGCAAAAGCCGAGAAACTCATGAAACAGCGCATTAATGAGCAACATATGCGCAATGGAGTAACGATTGTGGATCCCGACAACACGTACATCAGTCCTGACGTTAAAATAGGACAAGATGTCGTGGTACACCCTGGTTGTGTGCTGGAAGGAGAAACGGTCGTTGAGGATCAAGTGGTACTTGGACCGCATTCGACTATTACGGATAGCTATGTCGGCGAATCAACAGTTGTGAAGCAAAGTGTCGCAGCAAACAGCCGCATTGGAAAACGTGTTCAAATTGGACCGTTTGCGCACATTCGTCCTCAATCTAACTTAGGCGATGACGTTAAAATCGGCAACTTTGTGGAAGTGAAGAAAGCTTCCTTTGGCGCTGGAAGTAAGGCTTCTCATTTAAGTTATATTGGAGATGCAGAAGTTGGAAGTGGTGTGAACATTGGTTGTGGTACAATAACAGTAAACTACGATGGGCAGAATAAATTTTTGACGACCATTGAAGACGATGCTTTCATTGGCTGTAATTCAAATTTAGTTGCTCCAGTTACTGTAGGTAAGGGCGCTTATGTAGCAGCGGGGTCAACCATTAATGAGGACGTCCCGTCAGAAGCACTATCAATCGCCAGAGCGCGCCAGACCAACAAAGAAGGCTATGTTAGTAAATTAAAGGCGAATAAAAAAGGTTAACGGAGGGTGCAATCCATGTCAACTGGATATAAGGATTCGAAATTAAAAGTATTCTCATTAAACTCCAACCCGGAGCTTGCGGAAGAAATCGCAGAGAATATTGGAACGGAACTTGGGAAATGTACAGTTACTAACTTTAGTGATGGAGAAATCCAAATAAATATTGAAGAAAGTATCCGCGGCTGCGATGTATATATCGTTCAATCAACGTGTGAACCGGTCAATCAGCATATTATGGAATTACTCATTATGATTGATGCCCTGAAACGCGCTTCTGCGAGAACGATAAACGTAGTTATGCCTTACTACGGGTACGCAAGACAAGACCGAAAAGCGAGAGCGCGCGAACCCATCACAGCGAAGTTAGTAGCTAATTTGCTAGAAACTGCCGGAGCTTCCAGAGTGCTGATGCTTGACCTGCACGCTCCTCAGATTCAAGGTTTCTTTGATATCCCTATTGACCACTTAGTTGGTGTTCCGATTCTTTCGGATTACTTTGAAGAGAAGAACTTTGAAGATGTTGTCATCGTTTCCCCTGATCACGGCGGAGTAACGCGGGCACGAAAAATGGCAGACCGCCTGAAGGCGCCTATTGCCATTATTGATAAACGCCGTCCGCGCCCGAACGTATCTGAAGTCATGAATATTGTTGGTAATATTGAAGGAAAGACGGCAATTATCATTGATGATATTATTGATACAGCAGGAACGATCACACTAGCAGCTAATGCACTAGTTGAAAATGGTGCGAAAGAAGTATACGCTTGTTGTACACACCCTGTTCTATCTGGCCCGGCCATTGACCGAATTAATAATTCTATGATCAAGGAATTAGTGGTTACGAATACAATTCCGTTAAGTGAAGAAAAAAACAGCCAGAAGATCACTGGTCTTTCTGTCGCTCCATTAATTAGTGAAGCGATTATTCGAGTTCATGAACGCCAGTCCATTAGTATTTTATTTGATTAATTTTTTTATGATAAATAGGTTTAACCCTCGTTTGTTAGGGAAAGACATTAAGAAGACGAATGGTTATTTTATTGGAGGTAGATTAAGTTGGCTATTACGCTTAAAGCAAATCAAAGACAGGATCTCAAACAGTCCGTAACACGTGAACTCCGTCAAGAAGGAAATGTTCCAGGAGTTGTTTACGGAAAAGATAAAGAACCCATCACAGTAACAGTTAATAGCATTGAACTATTAAAAACTGTTCGTGACGAAGGAAAGAATGCGATCATCGGCCTTGATATCCAAGGCAAATCCAAAGTGGATGTAATGCTTCATGAGTATCAAATTGATCCACTTAAAGACGAACTTATTCATGCAGACTTTTACGTAGTTAATATGTCTGAAGAAATGGATGTAGAAGTACCAGTTCATCTGGAAGGTGAAGCAGCCGGTACTAAAGAAGGCGGCGTACTTCAGCAGCCATTGTATGAACTTGCGGTTCGTGCTAAACCTGGCGATATTCCAGAAGAGATTGTTGTAAATGTCTCTGAATTAAATATTGGCGACAGCATCATGGTTAGTGATTTAACTGCTGAACGCGGTTATGAAATCACTGAAGATGAGAACACGACCATTGTTTCCGTTACTCCTCCAGAGGAAATGCCGGAAGAGCCGGAAATTGATGAAGATGCTGAACCAGAAGTTATCAATGAGAAAAGTGATGACGACGACGAAGAAGAAAACAAAGAAGACCAAGAATAAAGACTTTACATTTAAAGGGGCGTGGCCAAAAGGCCCGTCCTTTTTATTTGTCGTCTGGGAAATTGATTTCAGCGGGTTCACTTTTTGCGGTTTCAAGCTGCAACCACACCGCTTATTTGAATTTCTTCAAATTCGGGCTGTTTTGACATAATTTTTTAGAGTGCTTTGGTATAATAAATGAATAGCGCTTAGCTAAGAAAAGGAAGTTGTACGTATGAAGTGTATTGTTGGCCTTGGGAATCCAGGGAAGAAGTACGACCAAACACGGCACAATGTAGGCTTTATGATTATCGATGAATTAGCGAAACAAAATAACTGGACGCTTCAGCAGGAAAAATTTCGTGGGGTTTATACCATTGAACATGTAAATGGTGAGAAAGTGCTGTTATTAAAACCTTTCACCTACATGAATTTATCCGGTGAATCACTTCGTCAATTCATGGATTATTATAATATTGAAACTGAGGATGTGCTCGTAGCTTACGATGATTTAGATCTTCCTCCAGGAAAAATTCGGCTGAGAGAAAAGGGAAGCCATGGAGGACATAATGGAATTCGAAATATTATTGATCATTTAGGAACGAAAGAGTTTAAACGGCTCCGTATTGGTATTGGGCGTCCTTCTGTGCCTATGTCTGTTGTGGATTATGTATTAAGTAAATTTGATAAAGAACAGCAGGAGCCTGTTTTTAATAGTATGGACCAGGCGGTGAAGGCTTGCGAAGCCTGGATAGAAAAACCTTTTAACGAGGTTATGAATGAGTTTAATGCTTGAGTTGTCACGATAACATCGTATAAGCTGTATGACCGCCGGCAAAACTATATACAATCACCCGTCAAGGAGGTTGTATTCATGAAGATCCATTATATGTGCCGGCATTGTCATCGTCCCGTTGGTGAATTGGATGCTCACCAGGTAGATGTAACCCAGCTTGGTCTTGAATGTTTAAACGAAGAAGAAACCCGCGAAATGGTTCAGGTATACAAAAATGGGGACTTAACGATCCAAACCATTTGTGATTCATGTGAACAGGCTCTTGATCAGAACCCTCACTATCATGAGCTGGATTTTTTTATTCATTAAATCACGCAGCGGTTAATAGAACGTCTTGATGGTGGAGGAGTATGTTATGCAAGGAATTAAGGATTATTTATATCCGCATGATGACATCCAATCTGTTGTAAGCGGTTTTGAGTCCGGCATGAAGGAACAGATGGTGGCTGGATTATCCGGCTCGTCAAGGAGTGTGCTCGCGTCGCTGTTGAATGAATCATTGAAACGACCAGTCCTGCTGGTCACTCATCAGCTCATTCAGGCTCAGCAGCTATATGAGGATATGCAGGAGCTGACCGATTCCAGTCAAGTCCACCTGTATCCGGTAAATGAACTCATTGCTTCAGAGATTGCGATTGCAAGTCCAGAACTGAGAAGTCAGCGCATAGATGCACTGAATCATTGGTTAAGACAGGAAACAGGCATCTTAATTGCTCCTGTTGCCGCTTTAAAAAGAATGATGCCGCCGAAATCTTACTGGGAGCATAATCAGCTCCCTTTTCGTGTTGGAGAAGATATTGATCTTGATCAATATCTAGAACGCATGGTCAACATGGGGTATGAGCGGACGGAGATGGTCGCCACCCCCGGGGAATTCTCACTCCGCGGTGGAATTCTTGATATTTATCCTTTAACGGCAGAATTTCCTTATCGTATTGAATTGTTTGATACGGAAGTAGATTCGATTCGGACATTTGATTCCGAGACGCAACGGTCACAGGATAAATTTAAGGAAATGTATGTCGGACCAGCAACAGAGCTGCTATTACAGGATGAAGATTTCGCTCGTGCGTCTGACAAACTTGAAACAGCTCTCAGTCATTCCTTAAAGAAATTAACGAAGTCAGAGGCGAAGGATACTCTGCATTCCTATATAGAACAAGACTTGGAACGCTTGCAGCATCGTGAGCGTTTTCAGGATATGTATAAGTATATTGGCTATTTTTATGAACCTTCTATGAGTTTGTTAGATTACTTGCCTGAGAATGGACTGCTGATTCTCGATGAGATGAGCAGGATTCAGGAAACGGCCAATCGCTTAGATCAAGAAGAGGCCGAATGGCACCAGAGCCTGCTGGAAGCAAATCAAACGGTCCGTGATTTAAAGATCTCCTATGACTGGCATGATACGTGGGCAAATATGAAGCAGCCGCGCTTATATTTGTCAGTATTCATGAGGCATATCGCTTATGCCCATCCACAGAACATAGTGAATATTTCCAGTCGTCAGATGCAGCAGTTTCATGGTCAAATGAATTTATTGAAAAATGAGATGGACCGCTGGAGTAAACAAGGCTATTCGGTCATTATCCTTGCGCCGGATAAACAGCGGATGGAAAAGATAAAAGCTGTGCTGGAAGACTATAATATGGAGGCCGTTATTGGAAAAGATCCCGTAACGCTTCCGGTAAGCACTCCGACAATTGAAACAGGAAACATTAGCAGTGGATTTGAATGGCCGATGCACAAGCTGGCTGTTTTAACTGAAAATGAACTCTTTAAGAAGCGGACAGCAAAGCCTAAACGGAAACAGAAACTCTCCAATGCGGAGAGGATTAAGAATTACCAGGAATTAAAAACAGGCGACTATATCGTTCATGCCAATCACGGGATCGGCAAATATCTCGGGATTGAAACGCTAGAAATGAATGGGACGCATAAAGACTTCCTAATGGTGAAATACTCCGGTAATGATAAGCTGTTCGTTCCGATTGATCAAATCGATCTGATTCAGAAATATGTAGGGTCAGAAGGAAAAGAGCCGAAAGTTTATAAATTAGGCGGCAGCGAATGGGGTAAGGTGAAACGCCGGGTTCAAGCCTCCGTGGAAGATATTGCTGATGATCTTATTGAACTCTATGCGGAGCGGGAAGCGTCCAAAGGCCATGCCTTCGGTGAAGATGGAGAAATGCAGCATGATTTTGAAGCGGCTTTCCCTTATGAGGAAACCGAAGATCAGCTGCGCTGTATTGAAGAGATTAAAGAAGATATGAAGAGAATACGGCCGATGGACCGTTTGTTGTGCGGAGATGTCGGCTACGGAAAAACAGAAGTGGCCATCCGTGCGGCCTTTAAAGCCATTGAAGATGGCAGACAGGTCGCTCTGCTGGTGCCCACGACTATTTTAGCTCAGCAGCACTTTGAAACGCTTCAGGAACGGTTTCAGGATTTCGGAATTAATATCGGTTTACTGAGTCGTTTCCGAACAAAGAAACAGCAAAAGGAAACCACAGATCGCTTGCGTAAAGGGTTGGTCGATATTGTGGTAGGCACGCATCGGATATTATCGAAGGATGTTCAATTTAAAGATTTAGGACTGCTCATCGTGGACGAAGAGCAGCGGTTCGGTGTAAAGCATAAAGAGAAAATTAAGCAATTGAAATCAAACGTCGACGTTTTAACATTAACGGCAACCCCTATTCCAAGAACGCTTCACATGTCTATGCTTGGAGTCAGGGATCTTTCCGTCATCGAGACGCCGCCTGAGAACCGGTTCCCTATCCAGACCTATGTGCTGGAGTATAACCCTGTATTTATGCGTGAAGCCGTAGAACGAGAAATGGCCAGGGATGGGCAAGTCTTCTTTTTGTTTAATCGTGTTGAAAACATTGAGCGGATGGCTCAGGAAATCTCTGCCCTTGTTCCCGAAGCCAGAGTCGCCTTTGCGCATGGTCAGATGAATGAAACGGAGCTTGAAAATGTTATGTTTTCCTTCCTCGAAGGAGAATTCGACGTATTAGTCAGTACGACTATTATTGAAACGGGAGTCGACATTCCTAACGTGAACACGCTGATCGTTTATGATGCTGATCGAATGGGACTTAGTCAGCTGTATCAGCTTAGAGGAAGAGTAGGACGGTCTAATCGGGTCGCCTATGCCTATTTCACCTATCAAAAAGACAAAGTGTTAACCGAAGTGGCTGAGAAGCGGCTGCAGGCCATAAAAGAATTCACAGAATTAGGTTCAGGCTTCAAGATTGCCATGAGAGATTTATCCATTCGAGGGGCAGGGAATCTACTTGGTGCCCAGCAGCACGGGTTTATAGATTCAGTCGGCTTCGATATGTACTCTCAAATGCTTAAGGATGCCATTGAGGCTAAACAGCAGGGGAAAGAACCGCAAGCGGTGCAGCCCTTCCAGCCTGAGCTTGATTTACAGATTGATGCGTATATTCCAGAAAGCTATATTCGTGATGAAAAGCAGAAAATTGATATGTATAAACAATTTCAGGCAATTGAGACGATCGAGGACATTCACGATCTTCGCGATGAGCTGATCGACCGGTTTGGTGATTATCCAGAGGAAGTTGCTCATCTGTTTCAGGTATCTTCTATTCGTTTGTATGCGAAGAAGGCCAGAATCGAATCCATCTCTGAAAAGAAGAAAAAGGTGGAAATCCTTATGGAAGCGGAGCAAAGTCAGCAAATTGACGGTGCTAAACTCTTTGAATTCGCCAATAAATATGGCCGGATCATACAGCTTGCCACAGAAGATAAGCAGCTGAAGGTAACTTTTACATGGGATAAGTCATCTTTTTTACAGCGCTATGAAACCATTGAAGAATTTATTCAGCATCTGCCTGATATGTCTAGAGAAACAACGACCGCTTAATATTTAAAGGTAGAGACAATAGATTTTTTTTCACTAGAAAGCCCGAGCCAATGATTTCCGTTGGCTCGGGCTTTCTGTGTTTTCATCTATATGTAATTACCGTTTCACTCCCCTCTTGGGTCACTTTCCGTACATCCTCAGATTCCTGGTTCCCCTATTATGTTTCAATTCCTTATTGCTTTTATCACACATATATACGATGGATAACTTATTGAAATTAATTTCTAAAAAAAGAACCGTTTTTTTAATTTTATCCGTCTATAAAGGTGAGAACTATTAAGGAGGAATCGAGCGTGATTGAAGTAAACCATCTCTATCACTCTTTCTACGTAGGAAAAAAGAATCGGCGTCAGGAAGTATCTGTACTAAAGAATATAAACCTGAACATAGAAGCTGGGGAAATCGTTTCCATTGTGGGCCGGAGCGGTTCAGGTAAATCGACCTTGCTAAATTTATTAAGCGGATATATAAAACCATCGAGTGGTGAAGTAAGGATTCAGGGGGAAAACGTTACGAACTTCACTGAATCCCAATGGGCGGGCTTTCGGGCGGACCATTTGGGATTCATCTTCCAAAGCTTTCAATTAATTCCGAGCATGACTTCATTTCAAAATGTAGAACTTCCGCTTGTCATGCAAGGTGTGCCGGATAAACAAAGGAAGCAAAAGGTAGCCGAAATATTTAAGCGAGTCGAACTAGAAGGGCTGGAGGGCCATTACCCATCTGAATTATCTGGCGGCCAGCAGCAGCGTGTCTCTGTAGCTCGAGCACTTGTGGTAAATCCGCCGATTATTTTGGCAGATGAACCAACCGGAAGTTTAGATAATGAAACAGAAGCAGAATTGCTTGCCTTTATTCAGCAATTAAACAAGGAGGAAGGGATCACTTTTGTCATCATTACTCATGATGAGGAAGTGGCATCTATCGCTGATCGAACCGTTCGCTTAGAAGGTGGTTCCATTCTTGAGGAAGAGGAGATGAGCAGATGAGGTGGAAAGATCGCATTCAATTTATCCAGCAAAATATGAAAAAAAATAAGTCGCGCTTGTTTATGACGATTTTAGCTACTGCTATCGGATGTGCTTTCTTAATCGTACTCGCCTCAGTCGGGTTCGGTGCTCAGCGTTTCATTACGAAAGACCTTCTGCAGGATCAATCCGTGACTGCTGTAACCGTCCAGGGAAAGAAGACGGGGAAAGAAGGAGAAGCAAACGGCATCACAGCTAAAGATATTGACCGTTTCCAGTCCATGGATCATGTGAAAACCGTTACGAAGAAGCTGTTTGTTCAAAATAACTCTACTCTCCATCTGCAAGAATATCAAGGAAAGCCACAAGTAAGTGCGATGGATTTTTCAGCAGAGAAGAAAGCAGGTTTAAAGCTCTCCAAGGGACACTTACCGGAGCATGAAAATGAAGTCGTCGTTGGCTATCATTTTGCAGAGTCGCTTCACAAGCAGCAAAAAGACGGCAAAACGGATAGTGGTTCACCTTCCGACAAAAAGACCTTCACGGGGGAACTATTAGGAAAACAAGTGCAGTGGAAGGTCAAGCAGTTCTTTGAAGGAAAAGAGAAAACGAAAACTTTTTCTTTAAAAATTGCAGGCATTACAGAAGCTCCTGCTCGTGATTGGATGAAAAATGAGGACGTCTACATCACGGAAGGTATGCTTAATCAGATGGAGGATTTCACTAAGACTCCTTTAGGAATCGAATTAACTCCGTCGATGTCGAAAGATCAAAAGCAGGAAATTAAGAATGAAAAAGAGCGTACGTACAATGATGTGCAAGTGATCGCCAATGATATGGAGAATGTCGATGCAATCTCTAAGAAACTAAAAGGAGAAGGGTATTATATTTATTCTGTAACTGAGGAGTTAGATCAAGTAAATCTTGTATTTGCTGTAGTGAAATCTGGGCTGGTTATTATTGGACTCATTGCACTTCTTATTGCTTCCATTGGAATTTACAATACCATGTCCATGGCGGTCACAGAGAGAACTCACGAAATTGGAGTGATGAAAGCCATTGGTGGAACCCCGAAACTGATTCGGAGCATTTTCTTAATGGAAAGCAGCTATATTGGACTCGTGGGTGCGATCGTCGGCGTGCTGGCAGCTTATCTAGTCTCCTTTGGCATCAATAAACTTCTTCCTTATGTTATAAAAGGAGTTTTCAATGAAAAACTCGACCAAGTTATTCAATTATCGTATATTCCATTTTATCTCGTGCTTATTTGTGTCGTGCTCAGTATGGGTGTGGCGATGCTGTCAGGTATGAAACCTGCGAAAAAGGCAACAAAAATAGATGTACTCAGTGCTCTTCGTCGAGACATTTAAAAAGTATTCTTTATAGTTAAGGGTGGATGCCGAACTCTATCTATCATACAGTGCTATGTTCTAGTAAAGACTGTACCAAAGGGACTTCTTTGAGGAAGTTCCTTTGTTTATTCAGTTGAAGTGCGCTTCAAACTTTCATAATGGCAGGATTTCATGATCCTACTTCGTTCAGATTGAGCTAATGGGTGTTCTTGGAGAGTGAGTGGTGGACCTGACTTTTAGGTGCTGTTATACGAAACAAATGCCTCTATATTTTTCACCACACCTAAAGATCAAGTAAAATTCATCAAAAATAATAGAAAATAACGGTAAAAAACCGAATTTTTATTAAAAAACCCATACCATGGTGTATAGGTTTTTTCTGGTGTACCATACTATCTTTAACACCCGTTATTCTGCAGCAGTCAAACAGAATAGATTTGAGGAAGTCATCTAAGAATGGGAGGAAGCAGAAGAATGAAAGCAACAGGGATAGTACGTCGTATTGATGATCTAGGCAGAGTGGTTATTCCAAAAGAGATCCGCCGAACACTTCGAATCAGAGAGGGAGACCCCCTTGAGATCTTTGTAGATCGTGAAGGAGAAGTTATCTTAAAGAAATATTCGCCGATTAGCGAGCTTGGCGACTTTGCAAAAGAATACGCCGAAGCGTTAAGTGAAGCATTAGAGGTACCTATACTTATAA
Organism: Halobacillus rhizosphaerae; assembly: GCF_046719735.1. Lineage (NCBI taxonomy): Bacteria > Bacillati > Bacillota > Bacilli > Caryophanales > Bacillaceae > Halobacillus > Halobacillus rhizosphaerae. The sequence goes on along the minus strand of NZ_JAUTWQ010000035.1, from coordinate 6,119 downwards.
GTGATCGGGACGAATTTATTGCAGTAGCAGGTGGGTCTAAAAAAGATTATTTAAACCAATCAATAGGAGAAAAGATTGAACAAGTGATGGAAGGGAGAAATTCTGCCCAGGAGAAACACCCGAATCCTATTGAGTTCGTTAAGGGTAAAGAAGAAGATGTGATCTCTTATATTATTCATCCTATTATCGCTCAGGGAGACCCTATTGGATGTGTTGTCGCCTTTAATAAAGAAGGTTCGCCCATTGAAGATGGCGCAGCAAAAGCAGTACAAACAGGGGCCAGTTTCCTTGCTAAACAAATGGAATAGCTGTGTAGACGGCCAGGCCTGTGAACAGCGCTTGGCCGCTTTATCTATGCTATAATGAGGAGGAATCTAGAACTAAAGTAGAAAGGGTCCAAAATGACCAATCATCATAATTCACATTCGTTAGTTAGAGGAGCCGTTTTGCTCACCCTGGCTGGTCTGTTCAGTAAGGTGCTTAGTGCAGGTTACCGTATTCCTCTCCAAAATATTGCAGGGGATCTTGGTTTTTATATTTACCAGCAAGTTTATCCGATTCTGGGTATGACACTAATCTTATCCTTATACGGATTTCCAGTTGCTATTTCTAAGCTTGTTTCCGAAATAAAAGAGCAAAACCAGTCATTATCTTTTTCCAGCTTTTACATACCTGCTTTTACCTGGCTGATGGGCATCTGTTTCGTTATCTTTATATTGGGATATACAGAGGCGAAACGTATAGCTGCTGTTATGGGAGATGTTAAGTTAGTCTCTTCTTTAAAAGCGGCCTTTTTTGTTTTTCTATTTTTACCCTTTACTTCCCTTTTCCGCGGGGTGTATCAAGGGCTTAATAACATGCAGCCAACCGCAGTTACTCAAGTTGCCGAACAGCTAGTCCGGGTTTCTGTTATTATTCTGACTGCGGTTTATGTTGTAAAAGGCGGCAGCATTTATCACTTGGGAATAGGAGCAGCAGCGGGATCGATCCTGGGTTCACTTGTTTCCATCCTCATTCTTGGATATTTCCTTAGAAAAGATCAAATATGGACTAAAGCGAGATGGGAGTCTTTCTCAGTCTCTTATTTAAAAACCATTTTATTTTACGGGTTATTTATTTGCTTTAATTACATGCTGCTCTTAATGCTGCAGCTTGTCGATTCCTTAACTCTGGTTCCCCATCTAATTGAATCAGGCATGGAACAGGAAGCTGCTAAAATTTATAAGGGGATATTTGATCGAGGACAGCCATTGATCCAGCTGGGAACGGTGCTCGCTTCTTCGATCGCCCTTGCGCTTATTCCTTCCGTGACGAGAAAAAAATTGAAGGAGAAGCAAACAGAGGTTCATGGATACATATTTGCTGCTGTGAAGTTCAGCTTTTTGTTAGCGTTAGGGGCAGCTGTTGGTCTCATTGTCTTATTTCCTGAAATTAATCAACTGTTTTTCCAGGATTCAGAAGGAACAAGCGCCCTGAGGTTATTTATGGTGATCATTTTATTCAGCTCCCTGGCTATCACTACTTCTTCTGTCCTTCAGGGTCTCGGGCGGGTAACTCATACCGCGCTTTTGGTGGCCGCTGGGGTAGTAATCAAATGGGGAGCCAACCTTTTGCTGATCCCTATTTATCAATTACATGGAGCAGCTCTCGCTTCGATCCTGGCCGCGGCGGTGGTGATGACAGGCAACCTGATTTTATTAAATAAAGATTTTCATGTAATCAAATGGCTTGATCTACCTTGGTTTTCTGCTGTTGTTTCTATAGGAGGCATGGGCATATCGCTTATCGCTATGAAGGAAATACTCCCGGTATCTGTTTTCTTAGACCATCGTTTTTCACTGCTGGTCTACACACTTGCTATGACAGGTATAGGCGCGCTGATCTATTTACTAATTCTCTTAAGGCTGGGGGCCTTATCAAACAGGGAACTAGAAGCACTGCCCAAAGGCAGATGGCTGATTAGACTACTTCCGAAAGGGATGAGAGAATAAATGAATTCAATTACAATTATCGGTTTAGGTGCTGGGGATCTTAATCAATTGCCAGTAGGGATCTACCGGTTGTTAAAAGAACAGCAAGACCGGCTTTTTGTTCGTACGGAAAACCACCCTGTTCTTGAAGAACTGCAGAAAGAAGGCCTTACGTTTACCAGCTTTGATGATACGTATGAAGATCATGACCAATTTGAGACCGTTTATGAAAGTATTGTTTCTCAGCTGCTAGAAGCAGCGAAAAAGACAGACGTAGTCTATGCAGTTCCAGGTCATCCGATGCTTGCAGAAAGAACGGTACAGCTGCTATTAGAAGAGGAAAAAACCGGGCAAGCTGTTTTAAATATAAAAGGCGGACAGAGTTTTCTTGATGCTACCTTTAATGCACTTAAAATCGATCCAATCGAGGGGTTTCAATGTGTAGATGCCACTTCCCTTAAAAGGGAGGAACTTCAATTTTTGAATCATATTCTCCTGTGTCAGGTATATGATTCTATGATCGCCTCGGAAGTTAAACTCACGTTGCTTGAAGATCTGCCCGCAGACTATCCGGTTACCATTGTTACAGCCGCTGGAAGTGAAAAGGAGAAAGTTTTGACGGTCTCCCTTGAGGACCTTGATCGTAAAGTCGAAGTGGATAACCTGACAAGTGTATACATTGCTCCTGTTCAAAAAGAAAACCTTAACCATACCTTTTTCCGACTGCGGGAAATTATTAAAGAATTAAGAGGCCCGGATGGATGCCCATGGGATCGAAAGCAAACCCATGAATCACTTAGAAAATATTTAATCGAAGAAGCCTATGAGTTTATAGATGCGGTAGATCATGAAGACGATGATCACATGGTAGAGGAACTAGGAGATGTGCTCCTGCAAATAATGCTTCACAGTCAGATTGGAGAAGACGAAGGTTACTTTTCCGTAGATGATGTCATCTTGTCCATATCGGAAAAAATGATCCGCCGTCATCCTCATGTTTTTCAAGATGTGAAAGTCGAAGGTACGGAAGACGTCTTAAAGAATTGGGAAGCCATTAAACAGGAGGAAAAGGGAAAAACATCCGTATCTATGTTAGACTCTGTTCCCGGGAGTTTCCCTGCTCTGCTTCAAGCGGAAGAACTGCAGAAAAAAGCAGCAAAAGTAGGGTTCGATTGGGATGATGTGCAGCTCGTAATTGAAAAAGTTAAAGAAGAGTGGCAGGAATTTGAAGAGGCAAGAGCGAATGAGGACAAAGAAGAAATGGAAAAAGAGTTTGGGGATTGGCTTTTTGCCATAACGAACCTTGCCCGTCATTATAAAATTAATAGTGAAACAGCTTTACAAAGAACCAATCGAAAGTTCCGAATGAGAATGAAAGCAATGGAAGAGGCGGCTGAATTGAAAGGACGTACTCTAAACGATTATCATTTAGATCAAATGGAACAACTATGGATCGAAGCAAAGCAGCAATATAAAGGAGAGGAATAATTTTATGCGTTTAGATAAATTTCTGAAGATATCTCGATTAATTAAACGGCGTACATTGGCAAAAGAAGTGGCAGATCAAGGCCGGATCAGCATTAATGGCAGCCAAAGTAAAGCAGCAAGCCATGTGGAGATCGGGGATGAACTCAAGATTCAATTTGGCCAGAAGGTATTAACCATCGAAGTGAAATCGCTAAAAGAAAATGTTAATAAGAATGAAGCCGCCTCTCTTTATGAGATTAAGAAGGAAGAGCCGGTAAAATAGCAATGATAAAGAATTCTACTTACATGAACACCCGAACCATGGATTTTTCCTAGTTCGGGTGTTTTTAGTTAGGCAGCAAGAAACAGGCACACTTGAGTCGTCTCTCCTCCTTTGTTTCGTTCTTCCATGTTCTAAATCGCCTTCTCTTCTCATAGCTTGTACTAGAGAAGGAGGCTGCAAAAATGGATGTTTATGAGAAAAATCAGGGCATACGTACCCAACAAGCCGAACATAATGTGAAAGTATGGAATAGACGAAATTTAGAAATCTCAGGGGTCAAAGAAGTAGACAGCTTCGATAGTGAAGAGTTCTTGCTTCAGACAAGTATGGGTTACTTGGTCATCAGGGGCCAGAACCTCCAAATGAAGAACTTGGATCTTGAGGCTGGGATAGTAGCGATCAAGGGTAAAGTCTATGAGATGACTTATCTTGATGAACATCAGGGGGAGAAAGCTAAAGGTTTATTTAGCAAGCTCTTCAAATGACGCTGACGACTCAATTCATAACCATGCTGTCCATGCTCGCTGGAGGAATTTATGTAGGTGCAGCGATCGATACCTTTGAAAGACTCTTTTCTCAACGAAATAAAAAAAGCTGGTTGGAAGTCTTTCGCCAGCTCTTCTTCTGGCTGTTTCAAGCCGCTTTTATATTTTACATCTTATATCTGGCAAATTACGGTGAACTAAGAATCTACGTTTTTGTGGCTCTCATCTGCGGGTTTGCCGCTTATCATGCATTGTTCCAAGGGATCTATCTGAAAGCGCTGGAACTATGGATTAAGATCGTTACCGCGATCGTTAAAGGCGTTAAAACAGCTATTTACCGGTTGATTATCTGGCCCATTCGAATGCTGATTGTGATTCTCATATCTTTACTGTTTGGGGTTTATAAGATACTTTATAAGGGAATATTCATAGTGCTTCTTGTCGGATTTTATCCAATTAAGTTTGTTTTTCTTATTATTTGGCGTCTATTACCTAAAAATTTGAAAAAAAACTTAAGACAAGCGGCAGGGTTTTGGGTTAAAATAAAGAATACTATGAAGAACTGGAAAAAAATATTCCCAAAAAAGTAAAGGAGGCCTCACGTCCATGGCAAAGGAACAGCCGGTTACACGTCTGGATTCTACATACATGAAGCATTACGATGCCTACATGGAGAGACATCAAAAGAAGAAGAAGCGTTTAATTCGGCGTCTCGTTATGTTTGTCTTGCTGGTAATGGTCGTCGCGGGAGCCATGGTTATGTATCATGTAAACCAACAGTCTATTTATGCAGAGAAGCAGCAGCACTATCAGAAACTGCAGACAGAAATGGCTTCACTAAAGGAAAAGAAAAAGGATTTGAAAGAAGAAGTCGAAATGCTTAATAATGAGGATTATGTCCTTCAAATTGCTCGAAGTGATTATTTCTTCTCTAAAAAAGGGGAAATCATTTTCAAAATGCCAAATGAGGACCCATCTTATTGACACTTTTTTCAAAGCTTATATATAATAACAGGTAAGAAGGATATTTTTATCGAAATTTTAAGGAGGAGCATTGTTTTTATGTCAATTGAAGTAGGCAGCAAGCTGCAGGGGAAGGTAACAGGTATCACTAATTTCGGAGCTTTCGTTGAGCTCCCCGATGGCCAGACTGGACTTGTTCATATTAGTGAGGTTGCCGATAACTATGTAAAAGACATTAATGAACATCTTAGCCAGGGAGATCAGGTTGAGGTGAAAGTCATTAATGTTGGAGATGATGGGAAGATTGGTTTATCCATCAAAAAAGCAAAAGAAAACCAGAGTCGCCGTCCTCAAAAACCTCGTAAACCAGCGGAATCATTTGAACAGAAAATGAACCGTTTTATGAAGGATAGCGAAGATCGTCTGGCATCACTGAAAAAGCACACGGAATCCAAACGTGGAGGTCGAGGTGCTAAAAAAGGATAGCTTGCTGTCTATGACAATAAGTAAAAGATGCGCATTTCTATACGAAAGCAGGTTTGCTAATGGCAAATCTGCTTTTTTATTTTAAATATTCTTGTATCGTTACTAGCTGCTGGAGAAAATGATTTATTTGTGGACGAAGGTAAACAAGGAGACGTTTTTGGATAATTACATACATAAAAGAAGGCGTGTTCCATAATGGAACACGCCTTCTTTATTAGACAAGAATGTGTAACGATGACCCGTACGGGATTCGAACCCGTGATACCGCCGTGAAAGGGCGGTGTCTTAACCACTTGACCAACGGGCCTTGTATGTAATCGATCTACTGTTTTTTCGTTTCGAATTTGAACAAGGACTATGCTTGCGATATAAGGCAGTCCCATCCATGCGCCATCGAACAGGAACATGGAAGCGGCTGTCTTCTTTTAGTAGCGGCGGAGGGGATCGAACCCCCGACCTCACGGG
>NZ_JAUTWQ010000034.1:0-5792 GCF_046719735.1 Halobacillus rhizosphaerae | reverse complement strand
CTTGCCAGTTCCCCCGCAGGAAAGCGAGTTGTTTCCTTAGCCACCTATCTCTTTCTTGGCAACGGGCCCGAATGGTCTTGAAATTGATCCTGAAAAATTTCACAACCTCTTATAAACAGGAAGAAAAATAAGCACGAATAAGAAGACAATACTAGTCCCAAGCACCCCGATCCAGGCGAAAGTTTCCCATAGCTTGCCGATCGCCGTGCTCCCGACCGCAACTCCAATATAATAACTGATCAAATAAAACCCGGACGCCCCGCTTCGATGATGCTCCGCCGTTTTACTCACAAGAGCTGCCGCCATGGAATGAGCAATAAAGAATCCTGTACAGAGAACGGCAAGACCGATGATGATAAAAGTGACCGGAGAAGCGGCAGTCAGCCAGGCGCCGATTAATAGCACCGCTACGCCTGAGAGCATCACTTTAGACAGCCCGTACTGGTTAGAAATCCGGCCAGCGAGCGGCGGAGCAAGAACTCCTAGAATATAGGCCAAGTAGGTGAACGATACCCATTTTAACGGCCAGTTGTATGGAGGGTTCTGCAAGTGAAACGGCAAGTAGGTCCAGATGGCTGTAAACGTCACCTGCAGCACCATTCCCATCATAAATAAGGCAATCATCCGCCGGTCCGTCAGATGAACGAGCATCCCCCGCATATCCTCTCTCAGCGGCTTATCTTCCTTCGTGAAAAACCTTTCCTTTGGCAGCAGCAAAATAAATAGAAGCAGAGCGGCAAGTCCAAATCCAGCTAACAGGAATAAAGTAGTCTGCCAGCTCCACAGGTCTGTCAGATAGCCGGCAGCGACTCGTCCTCCCATCCCTCCTAAGGCATTACTTGAAATATAAAGAGTCATCGCAAGACCTAGATCCTTCTGTGCTACTTCTTCTCCTAAATACCCCATCGCCGCAGCAGGGATTCCCGCCAGGAAAAAGCCTTGGACAAAGCGCAGGATGACCATCCATTCGAAAGAGTCCACAAACGGGATCAAAATTAAAATGGCGACCGTGACCGCCAGGGAGATTCTCATTAACGGCAGCCGCCCATAACGGTCTGCCATAAATCCCAGCACGAATAGACCCGCCACCATCGAAATAACAGCGGCCGATACGAGAAAGCTCGACTGGGTCACTGTTACATCGAACTTGTTTACGAACACGGGCAGTAAAGGCTGAAAAGCATATAAAGTTGAAAATATAAGCAGGGAGGCAAGCATTAATGCAATGGTTACCCGCCAAAACTCTGGCTGCTTAGGTGTATAAGGTGCAGGACGGTTCTCCATTCGAAGGCTCCCCTTTCTGACATTTATTTTTTTGAAACATCCACGAATAATGGGAAGAATTATGATAAAAATAGTACCACATCCAGGCAGCAACCGGGAAAGGAATTGTTTACATATATCCATAAATAGGAAAATTTTGACCCTTTTTTTATAAAAAACTCACATCCATGACAAGTGTCATATAGGCAGCCTGACGTTTGTGTCTTACCACAAGGACTTTGTTTGACTATGATGATAAAGAGAGTTATTCCAAATCGTGATTTAGTTAGGAGTAAACATATGAGTAAATTAAAACAACAAGAACTTAAAAAAAGTGTCGCCTCATTTGCAAAACCTGATTTAATGGCAGGAGTGCGGCAGCTGTTAAATACGATTCTGCCATTTCTAATGCTTTGGTTTCTTGCCTATCAAAGTTTATCTGTTTCTGTATGGCTTTCCCTTCCGTTCTCAATCATAGCTGGGGGATTTGTTGTACGAATCTTTATTATCTTTCACGACTGTACTCACCAATCCTATTTTAAAAATAAAAAAGCGAACCGGGTCATTGGAACGCTGACCGGTATCATAACCTTGTTTCCTTTCGATAAATGGAAACGTGAACATTCGATTCACCATGCGACCAGCGGAAACTTAGACAAGCGCGGAACCGGCGATGTCTGGGTGATGACGGTGGACGAGTATGTAGCGGCTACCTTCTGGGGACGTTTAGCTTACCGCTTATACCGTAACCCTCTGGTTATGTTTGGACTAGGACCGATCTATCTATTCTTATTTTCCAACCGGTTTAATCGTAAAGGTGCCAAGCGCAAGGAAAGAATGAATACGTATTTCATCAATTTCTCGATTGCAGCGATCTATACGCTGTTAATCTGGGCAATTGGCTGGCAGGCATTTCTTATGATTCAAATTCCGATGCTCTATGTATCCGGATCCCTTGGCATTTGGCTGTTTTACGTCCAGCATCAGTTTGAAGATTCCTATTTTGAAGATGAAGACGAGTGGGACTTTGTGAAAGCTGCAGTGGATGGAAGTTCCTATTATAAGCTTCCAAAAATATTACAGTGGGTCTCAGGAAGCATCGGCTTCCACCATGTACACCATTTGAGCCCGAGAGTTCCCAACTATCATTTGGAACAAGCGCACGAGCAAACACCGCCGCTCCAGAAGGCGACAACGATCACGCTTGCTTCCAGCCTGAAATCAATCCGCTTTCGACTGTATGATACGAAGCATAAAACATTTGTCAGTTTTAAAGAGGTGAAGCCGTACCTGGCTAAACCTAAGACTAGACAGATGATGAACAGTAAGCGCCCGAGCCTGCAGCAGAAATAATCAATCGGAAAGCCCATCCGCATGGTGCGGGATGGGCTTTTCCTTATCCCTTTGAACATGACAACCTTTAAGCATTTGGTATATTCTTTAAAGAGAGAATAAAGTTAGTCGAAAGGAGCGCGTTATGCAGAACTGGTATCACATCATTCCCAAAAACACCGGGCTGAGCTCTTATATATGGATTATCTTCTATCTGCTGCCCTTCTTTTTTATATTTAAAACGTCATCGATTCTTGAGATCCTTCTCGGCATCTTATTAGTTGCTGGATTCTTTCTCTCTTATCGGCGTTCGTTTCAATCCAAAAGTCATTTGTTCTATTTCTGGGTCAGTATTGATATTCTCATCAGCCTTGCCTTAACCCTAGTGTTTGGCTATGTATATTTCTCCCTCTTCCTAGCGTTTATCATCGGGAACATTAATCATAGAGGCGGGTTTCTATCCTATTACATCGTCCATCTGGTAACGACCATTGCTGCGACCGCGCTGTTATTCTTTTTAAAAGAGGAGTCGCTGTTTCCGCAATTGCCTTTTATCATCATTACGATTATCGGGGTCATCCTGCTTCCGTTTACCATTCGCTATCGAAATAAGCAGCACGAGCTGGAAGACGAACTAGAGGATGCGAATGAACGAATTTCACAGCTCATGGTGATTGAGGAGCGCGAGCGCATAGCCAGGGACCTGCATGATACTCTAGGGCAGAAGCTCTCTCTCATCGGACTGAAGAGTGACCTTGCTGGTAAGTTAATTCATGTGAAACCGGAATCTGCTATTAATGAAATTCACGACATCAGACAGACCGCTAGAACAGCCTTAAAGGAAGTTCGCGAAATGGTGTCGAATATGAGCCGCGCGAAGCTTGAGGATGAATTGATCCGCGTCCGGCAGATCATTCAAGCCAAGGAAATGGAGTTTCAGTTAGAAGGAGATCCTTCCCTTGCCAATACCCCGTTACTCGTTGAGAATGTTCTCAGCATGTGCTTAAAAGAGGCAGTGACGAATATCGTGAAGCACAGTGAAGCCACCTGGTGCCGTGTGATGATTAAACAATCCCCAACGGAGGTATTAATAAAAGTAGAAGATAATGGAATTGGAATTAAAGAGAAAAAGGAGTCGTTTCACGGTCGCGGGCTGCAGGGAATGAGAGAACGCTTAGATTTCGTGAACGGCAGTTTAGAGATCGTATCGTTACAAGGAACGACCTTAAATATTCGGGTTCCTAATGTAAATCAACAATCGGAAAAGGAGGATCCGGTATGATTCGAATTGTCATCGCCGAAGATCAGCTCATGCTTTTAGGAGCTCTTGGTTCTTTACTTGATTTAGAAGAGGGGATGGAAGTTGTCGGGCAGGCAAGTAATGGAGAAGAAGCCTGTCAGCTCGTTAAACAGCACCAGCCGGACATTTGTATAATGGATATTGAAATGCCGGGAAAAAGCGGTCTGGAAGCAGCAGAAGAGCTCCAGCAGTATCCCTGCAAGATCATTATTTTAACAACGTTTGCCCGGCCCGGGTATTTTGAAAGAGCCCAAAAAGCCGGTGTGAGCGGTTATCTATTGAAGGATAGTCCAAGTGAAGAATTAGCAACTTCCATCCGAAAAATTATGGAAGGGCAGCGGATTTTTGCCCCTGAATTAGTGGATGTGGCCTTTGGTACGGAAAACCAGAATCCATTAACCGACCGTGAAATCCAGGTGATTCAGCTAATGGCTGAAGGGAAAAACACGAAAGATATTTCAAGCGAACTTTTCATTACACCAGGAACTGTCCGAAACTACGTATCCGTTATTCTCGATAAGCTGCAGGTGACGAATCGAATTGAAGCGATTTCCCGGTTTAAGGAAAAAGGCTGGTTTAAATAAAAGGAGTCGTGCACAAATCCGCTGCACGACTCCTTTTATATTTTTGAGCGGGGTGACGGGTGTTTGCTTAGCCCGGAGGATCTAACCGCTCCTCTCCGCCTTTGATTATTTCTTTTTATCTTCTTCGCTTGGGATGATGCCGGTTGGTTCTTGGACTTTATTGTTTACGTATTCGTTAGGTTCTTCGCCGAATTCTGTAGAGTGATTTTTGAATTGGGCTTTACGGCCGTTGCGGTGTTCTCCATGATTTTTGTTTTCTTTAAATTGGTTGTCAGGCTTTTTGTCTTTTTTACTCATTTTCCTCCACCTTTCCATCCTAAGATAGAGTTATTTTTTGACGATAACGCATGCTTTATACGATTAATAAGGATTATTCAAAAAACCATTCATGAGAAATAGCTTTTCTCTATGAATGGTTTTTAATTTTATCTTTAATTTTAGGATAGTTAAATAAATAAAATGGAAATTAAGTTAAAGATTTCCTGATCTCAGCGCGGAAATCCATAGAAATGTTACCAATAACCATCCTTTGTTTCCAGTTTTTAAGAAATCAATTAGAAAAAGTTTCTAGTGGTTCAGCGGGTTTGTAATCTGAATGTAATAATCAAAGGAAGATTGACAAGGTTTTAGGTTACGAATTACACGTAAATTGGAAAAAGTAATAATAAATTTCATGTTTTTGGCATGATTATTATAAGTCGATTACATCATGTATAAGCTATTTCTTCGCTAATTTCCCTATGATAGATTAAGGAAGTGTTAAAAAATATATAAAATTATAAAAAATAGAGACGGGTAATTTATGTGGGAGGAAATATAGTGTGAGAAAGAAGAGTGGATGGACGAAAAAAATTGTGCTTACGGCAATACTTGGAATCGGTGTGAGTGTGGGAACCGTCTATGCGGATAACAGTCTTCAAACTACTTACCACGTTTATGTAGGAGATAAACATCTCGGAGTGGTGGATGACAAATCCGTGGTGAAATCCTACGTAGAAGAGCGGCTCAATCAAGCAGAAGGTAAATATAAGAAGCTGGATGTAAACCTTCGGGAGGATCTTTCTTTTGTTCCCGAGAAAACATTCACCCCGAATACTGATAATGATCAAGTTGTGGACGCACTGAAGCAGGACCTATCCGTTGCGGTTGATGCTGTAGGGCTGTCGGTGGATGGCGAAACCGTCGCTTATCTTCCAAGTGAAGAAAAAGCAGAGAAAGTAGTCGAACAACTTAAAGAGAACTATGTAAAACCCAAGAAGCTGCAAAAGCTTGAAAAACGTAAAGCTGAAGGTACGACCCCTCATATTAAACTT
>NZ_JAUTWQ010000033.1:0-31285 GCF_046719735.1 Halobacillus rhizosphaerae | reverse complement strand
GAGAACTATGTAAAACCCAAGAAGCTGCAAAAGCTTGAAAAACGTAAAGCTGAAGGTACGACCCCTCATATTAAACTTGGGGAATCTGCCATTATAGACGTCGCTTTAACGAAAAAGGTTTCAAAAGAAGAAGAACAAGTAAAACCTTCTTCTGTGGATACCGTACAGGAAGCCGTCAAAACCCTGCAGAAGGGTACAGCGGAAGAAAAGATACATACGGTGAAAAAAGGTGAATTTCTCGGAGAAATTGCTGACAAGTATGATCTTTCTACTAAAAAATTACTGAATATGAACCCGAAGCTTAAGGAAGATGGTCTGTTACACATCGGCCAGAAGCTGAATGTTACCGATATCGTTCCTTTGACAGAAGTACTGATTAAAGAAAAAGGGATTAAGAAAGAAACGATTAAGCATCATACCAAAGTCGTGAAAACAGATAAGCTTTATAAAGGCAAAACGAAGGTGAAACAAGCAGGCAAGGACGGCGAGAAGAAAGTCCATTACTTTATAAATAAAAAGAATGATCAAGTTGTAGAAAAAGGAACGACAAAAGAAGAAACGATTTCAAAACCTGTAGATAAAATTATCCTAAAAGGCACAAAAGTGATTCCATCCCGAGGTACCGGTAATTTTGACTGGCCTGCGGTCGGCGGTGTGATTACCAGTCACCAGGGGAAACGCTGGGGCGAGTACCATAAAGGCATTGATATTGCCGGAGTTAGCAACCGTACCATTAAAGCAGCCGACAATGGCGTGGTCGTCTCCGCTGGATATACGACGGGCGGCTACGGCAATAAGGTTGTGATTAATCATAAGAATGGCTATGAAACGCTGTATGGCCATCTGGCTTCGATTAGTGTCCGCCCTGGCCAGAAGGTGAAGCGCGGCCAGAAAATCGGCGTTATGGGGACAACAGGGGATTCAACGGGGATCCATCTCCATTTCGAAATTCACAAGCATGGCTCGCTCAAAAATCCAGAATCTTTCTACTAAATAGGAATCCGCTATGAATGCTCATAGCGGATTTTTTTAATGGCCCGTAATTTTTGGCGGTTTTTTTGGAGGCTGGCGGTTATAAGCGATAGCTGCTGGTTTGTGGTTGATAGACCTCATTTGTAGGTGCGAAAGAGGTGCTGTGATGGAGTGATAGAACGCCGAAAGTAGGATAGAATCGTCGAAAGGTCAGATAGTTTTCCATTCGGGATGGATAGAACTCTTTATTGCGTGGATAGACAGGCATATAAGAGCGATAGAGGCCCTGCGATGAGCGGATAAGCGACAGCTTCAAGAGTGTGAGATAGAAACACAGTAAATAGGATAGGTCCTCAATTAAGGGCAATAGAAGCTCTAAAATAGCTGAGAAAACGCCCGCACCAGGCTTGCTGAAAGTTAGAAAGATTCTGGCATGTGCATCTTTTAATCCCCAATTTGATATTTCCGTTCTCAAAATAATCATAAAGAGGTGGGGGAAATGGGGAGATTCCTATGGGAGGATAGGACAGGTGAGATCCCACAGGGCTCTGCCCGAGGAATCTTACCGGCCGTCTATGGAAAGCGAGTCATTTTCCTCACCTCTAACTCACGATAAAACGTAAAGGAAATCCTTATAAATTTCTACAAACTAAATATGAATGCGCTGCTCTTAGAGAATAGAATCAAAACTGCAGATGTTAGATTCCCTCCTAAATGCTCACACTAAGAAAAAAGAGAAACGCCCTCGATCCCCCATCCTATGTGTAAAAACATTGGAAATTATCAGATCCTCAGGTAATTGTAAGACATTTAGCAGTAAATAAGTTAAAATGAGGAATAGCATAGAAGTTGACGAAAGGGAAGTGAACGTTATATGGCACCACCAAAAATATTAGTTGTCGATGACGAAAAGCCGATTGCGGATATACTTAAATTTAATTTAGAAAAAGAAGGATATGAAGTCGTATGTGCTTATGATGGAGACGAAGCCATTAAGAAAGCAGGAGATGAAGATCCTGATTTAATTTTACTTGATATTATGCTTCCTAATAAAGATGGCAATGAAGTATGCCGTGAAGTCAGGAAAACACATACCATGCCGATTATCATGCTGACAGCGAAAGATGCCGAAATTGATAAAGTGCTGGGACTCGAAATGGGAGCGGATGATTACGTAACGAAGCCATTTAGTAATCGTGAATTAATCGCTCGTGTGAAAGCAAATCTGCGCCGCCAGCAGCAGGAACCAGAAGATCAAGGCCACGGGTCTAAAGATATTACGATCGGCCGTCTGGCGATTCATCCAGATGCTTATACGGTGACACGCGATGGAGATTATATCGAGCTGACCCATCGTGAATTTGAGCTGCTTCATTATCTTGCCCGCCATATTTCCCAAGTAATGACGCGCGAACATTTATTGGAAACCGTTTGGGGGTACGATTACTACGGTGACGTCCGCACTGTAGATGTTACCGTCCGCCGCCTGCGTGAAAAAATTGAAGAAAATCCAAGTAACCCTGCCTGGATTGTCACTCGCCGAGGAGTGGGCTATTACTTAAGAAATCCAGAGCAGGAGTAAGAGGCTGATGAAGAAAGTAGGATTTTTTCAGTCGGTTCGCTTAAAACTGATTGTTGTCTACATTCTTCTTCTATTGCTTGGCATTCAGGTTATTGGAGCCTACTTTGTTAAAGGATTAGAAGGCAAGCTTAAGGATAATTTTACGAGTTCTATTGAAGGTCGTATAGATACCTTAACCTATAGTTTACAGCAATCGTTTTCGGCAGATCGTACCGAAGATGACCCGACGCTCGAGACGGATGTGACAACGCTCATTGATCGGTTCAAATACAATCCAAGCAGTGAAATCACCAAGCTGCAGGTCGTGAATGATAATAAAAGGATCATTGCCTCTTTTGGATATGAAGGAAATAATATCGGCCAAAAGACTACAGAGCTCAAAGTAACCAACGCTTTGTTGATGTTCGGGTCCACGGATCCGGAAATTATGGTCGATGCCGATGAAGGAGAGCGGGTCTGGGTAGGAGTTCGTCCCATTATTGAGAACTCTGAAGCGGTCGGAGCGGTCTATTATCAAGCTGATATGAGCAGTGTTTATGATCAGCTTCAGGATATTAATAAAATCTTTGCCAAGGGCACCCTTTTGGCGATCACGATTACGGCTTTGCTCGGGATTTTGGTAGCGAGAACGATTACCAGACCGCTGAGTGAAATGAGGAAGCAGGCTCAAATTATGTCGACCGGTGACTTTTCGCAAAAAGTGACTGTGCACGGCAATGATGAGATTAGTCAGCTGGGACTTACTTTTAATGACTTGAATGATAAATTGAAATTATCTCAGGCCACAACCGAAGGGGAGCGGCGGAAACTCAGTTCGGTGCTGTCTAATATGTCGGACGGGGTTATTGCGACCGATCGCTTAGGAGCGATTACGCTTATGAATGCTCCCGCCTCTACCTTAATCGGCCAAAGCTTTGAGGACGTCCAGGGGCAGTCTTTGATCGACATTCTGGATTTAAATGAGCAGCTTTCTGATGTGTCGGAAATCGAAAACACGGACTCGATTATTACTGATTTGAGCACAGAGGATCAGCATTTGCTATTAAAAGCCAATTTCTCTGTCGTTATTAATGAAAAAGATGAAAGAGATGGCTTTATTACGGTGCTCAGTGATGTAACCGAGCAGGAGAAAGTGGAACAGGAACGCCGTGAGTTTGTGTCCAATGTTTCTCATGAGCTGAGAACCCCGCTGACATCGATGAGGAGTTATATTGAAGCGCTGAATGACGGGGCATGGCAGGATCCGGAAATCGCTCCCCGGTTTTTAGATGTGACTCAAAATGAAACCGAACGGATGATTCGGTTAGTTAATGACCTGCTGCAATTAACGAAAATGGATCATCAGGAAACCCATTTGATGAAAGAAACAGTCGAATTCATCGGCTTTCTAAATCAAGTGATTGAGCGCTTTGAAATGAATAAATATGAAAACATCGAGTTTGAACGGGATTTTCCTGATAAAGAAATGCTTGTCTGGATCGATGAGGATAAGCTGATGCAGGTACTCGATAACGTGATCTCCAACGCGATTAAATATTCTCCTGAAGGCGGAACCATTCGCTTTAAAGCTATATCCACGAGAAAACAGCTGCGTGTCAGCATCTCTGATGAAGGTCTGGGCATGCCTGCCAACACCGTCGACAAAATCTTTGATCGGTTCTACCGCGTAGATAAAGCCCGGACTCGTGAACTCGGAGGCACCGGTCTTGGCCTTGCTATTGCCCGGGAAATAATTGACGCCCATCACGGGAAAATCTGGGCTGAAAGTAAAGAAGGTAAAGGGACAACCGTTCTCTTTACGCTTCCGCTTATGAGTCAGAAGCGGAGGGGGAAATTATGAGAGTAGAGTCCGCAAAAAGCATTATTTTAATCCTGTTGATTTCATTTAGTTTAATTCTGACCGTTGCCTTATGGTATTATCAACCTGATTATAAAGAGGTTACCAACAATGAAACGGTGAAAAACACCGAATTAAACGGGGAACAGCAGACTATGGCTCAAATAATCAGGCCGGATAAAGTCGTTTTTTCGAATAATAATGGGTATTACACCTATAAGGATTCTTATAAGAACAATGAACACGTCAAACAGCTGATGGATCAGATGAAGAACTTTCCACTGCTCGATATTACCGCTACGAAAAGTAAGGGGATTCCTGAGGGCGATCGAAGTGTGGAATTACTTTTCCCTGCTTCTCTTCCTTCAGATGTGATCACTGATTTGTTTAGTATATCGGATAGCAATTCCATTGTGAGCAAAGTAGACTTTAACCGGATTTTCTTTGTGTACAAGGGCACTGCGAATGAAGACAGTTCTGCGGAAGTGGTCTTTGTAAATGACCAAAACGAGAAAGTTTTAAAGGGTCTGTTACCTAAAAATGGGGCCACCTCTCTTATCAAGGATTTAACAACCAATAAAGACGTGTTAAGAGACGAATTTCTTTATACTCCTGATCAAACCAATCATCGAATTTATTTACCCGAGAACCAGGTAGATCAGGTACCTAAGAAACTATTAACGTATAATGCGATTGACGTTGCTCCCTTACAAAATAATCTGCTGTCGGGTGACAAGGTTACGACGATTATTTCCGGCAATCAAAAAGAGCAGAGGGGAAACTATAAGAGGCTTACGTATACGGATACGTGGCTGCATTATGTGAATGTCGATTCCGCTCTCATTGGGACAGTGCCTTCCATGAGCAAGTATCAAATTATGACGAAAGCTTTAAATGAAATTAATGCGCAGATGGGCTGGACTGATACATTTAAAATAAATGGTGTGTCCACTTCTCCGCAAAAAGTAGACTATTTGATGCATTATAATGGGATTCCTGTCTTATCAAGCTCGAAAGGAACTTCCACGATTTCCATTACCTATAGTTCTAAGAATGGGAATATCAGAGAGTACAGCCGGCCATTAATTAATTTTGACTCTTACCGGTACAGCGAATCCCAGGATGCCACTCTGCCATCCGGCAATGACGTCGTGACTTATATTAAGGATTCGCCGCAGTACAATGAGCGTTTAATTGATGATATTAAAATTGGGTACAGCTTGTTTCCACAGAAAGCAGGATCTCCTGCTTACAATCTGATCCCTCAGTGGTTTGTCCATGAAAACGGAAAGTGGAAAGAACTCGATCTGGAAGAACAGGGCATCTCCAGTAGTAAAGGAGGCGAATAGAATGCAGTGGGGACAAATAAAGACCTTATTCATTCTCAGCTTCCTCGTTCTCGACCTATTTCTCTTTCAACAATTCTTAAATAAGCAAACGAATGAAGAATTAAGTACCCTTCCTCAGGAAACGGTGGATCAGAAGGACATTGATTTTTCCGCTGTTCCTAATGAGAAGGCACCGGCGATCGACGTCATCAGGGCGTCTCCCGACGAATTTACGAGTGATAATTTAAGTGAAATTGAGAAACTCGATAAGTCCGAACAAGAATATTCTATTAAAAAGAATCGGCTGCTTGTTTCCAAATTTAAAGATCCCATTAAGATTGATGAAGATCACATTGTTTCCCAGGTGTCGGAGAACATTCCTTTTGCTAACCAGTATTCGTACTGGACGTGGAACAAAGACAAAAATGCGTTGCTCTTTTTCCAAAAAGCAAATAATCGGACCATTTATTACAATAAAGGCGGATCTCTCGTCATTCATGTGAAAGATGGCAAGATGGTCTCTTACTCAGCTGCCCTCTTAAATATAGCCGACTCCAGCAGTTTCAGCAGCGGAGATGATGCAGCTGTGCTTTCTGCCAGGGATGCGGCCAGCAGCTTGAGGCCTGCACTATCCAGCGGTGATAAGATTACAGACACGAGCATTGGCTATTATTCCCGAGTGAATCTTGAATTCGGAGTAGAAAATGGGGCACAGGTGTTTAATCCTACCTGGAAATTTACTGTAAATGGGAAGAAGGATTATTTTGTAGACGGGCTTCAAGGGACGCTGCTGAATATGGAAGAGGATCAATTTATCGATGACACGATTTCGATCATTAATAAGAATATCGAGCCATCTTCAGAGACTCTTAAGCAGGCTAATGAAAGGAGCGCTGAAGGTGATGCGGAATAAATGGAGTGTAAATAAATGAGTTTGAAATTTAGTGTGCTTGCTTCAGGCAGTACTGGCAATGCCTTTTATATAGAATCTGGCGAAGAGAAGATTTTGGTAGATGCCGGGCTAAGCGGCAAGAAAGTGGAAGGACTGCTCGCTCAAGTGAACGTCGATCCGCACGAGCTTTCGCGAATTCTAGTTACGCATGAGCACAGTGACCATATTAAGGGTCTGGGGATTATGGCAAGGCGGTACAAGCTGCCGATCTATGCAAATGAAAAGACGTGGAAAGCAATGGACGGTCAGATTGGCAAGATTTCTGTCGATCAGAAGTTTCTTTTTAATATGGAAGAAACCAAGACCTTTGGCGGGATCGATATTGAATCCTTCGCGGTTTCGCATGATGCAGCTGAGCCGATGTTTTTTACTTTTCATCAGGATGGCAGGAAAGTTGCGCTTGTGACGGATTTAGGCTATGTATCCGAACGTATTAAGAAGACGGTGGAAGGTGCCGATGCGTATATCTTTGAATCGAATCATGATGTAAGCATGCTCCGGATGGGCCGGTACCCGTGGAATGTAAAGCGCAGAATCTTAGGTGATTCCGGCCACGTGTCCAATGAAGATTGTGCCCTTGCCCTGACTGACATTATTACAGACCGGACAAAACGAATTTATTTGGCTCACTTGAGCTTAGATAATAATATGAAAGACCTCGCCCGCATGTCGGTGAAGAATGTACTGGAAGAACGCGGGTTTGAGCTGGGTTCACGGATCGATCTTTATGATACCGACCCGGCAGCGGCCACGCCTATCTATACAGTTTAGAAGTTTTAAATTTTGGATTTAAAGGAAACACTACTTATAGTAAAAAGTTAAGAGGACGAAAGGACAGGTGAAGATGCTGTGGGCTATTATGATGACCACTCTCATGCTACTCAGCAACAAAAGCATCGCCGCCGCTGGATTATGCCAACCATTGTTGGAGTAATTCTCGGGGCAGTTTTAGTTTTGTTGGCCTTACCCGCGCTCGTGCAAACAGAGCTGCTCCCTTATGATATCACCATTCCAGAAGATGAAAGCGGATTGGTCAAAGGGGATACAGGATTAACAGGTACTACGACAAAGCAAGTTTCCGTGGACGTGAACACCCAGGTGACGGACATTGTAGATAAAGTCACTCCTTCGGTTGTAGGGGTCGTGAATATGCAGAGCCAGTCAGATTTCTGGGATCAGCAATCCGATTCTTCTCCTCAGGAAGCAGGCATAGGTTCCGGGGTTATTTACAAGAAGCAGGATGGCGACGCCTATGTGGTTACGAACAATCATGTAATTGAAGGAGCCAATGAAATTGAAGTTGTGCTGTCAGATGAAACTAGAGTCAAAGCCCAGCTTGTCGGCAGTGATTTATTCACCGATTTAGCCGTACTTAAAATGCCGGGAGATAAAGTGAAGAAGACGATTGAAATTGGCGATTCTGACAAGTTAAAAGTAGGCGAGCCGGCAATCGCTATCGGGAATCCATTAGGACTGAGATTTTCCGGATCGGTGACCAAAGGAGTCATCAGCGGAAAGCAGCGTGCGATTCCACAAGACTTTAATGGCGATGGATTAGAAGACTGGCAGGCAGAGGTCATCCAGACAGATGCCGCCATCAACCCGGGAAATAGTGGCGGGGCCTTAATTAATATTGAAGGACAGCTCGTTGGGATTAACTCGATGAAAATTGCCGAATCAGCCGTGGAGGGCATTGGATTTGCGATTCCGATCAACTCCGCGCTGCCGATTATCAATGAGCTTGAAAAATACGGCAAGGTAAACCGTCCATACATTGGTGTGGAAGCGTATGGTCTAGATGAAGTGCCTTCTTCAGAATGGCAGAATACCTTGAAGCTGCCGAAAGAAGTGAAAGGCGGTCTCTATATCCGAAGCATCAAACAGATGTCACCAGCGGCTAAAGCAGGACTGCAGCCTCTGGATGTAATCGTGAAGCTGGATGATAAGAAAATAGAAACCATCATCGACCTTCGCAAGTACCTCTATGACAAGAAAGATCCAGGTGACGAGCTGAAGATCACTTATTATCGTGATGGTAAGAAAGATACGACGAAAGTTACCCTGGGTTCACAAAAGTAGGAAAGAGAATCGTGGATGGCAGTATGCCATCCACGATTTTTGTCGGAAATAACTAGCTTCGTTAACTATAAAATTATGGAAAAAGTCCTATAACTATTATCCACACCCTGTGCATATTGTTCTGGATAAAAAGCATATATGGTGGCGAACATAAATTCTACTACCACATAAGAGATGCGAATATGTGTATATGTGGATAATATTGTGGACAATCTGTTTACAGCATGGGACAACCTGTGCATAAAAAAGAATTTACAAACTCTGTGAATAAGTCTGTGGACAATTGTGGGTAACTGATATCGTTACTTCTTTTTTCAGATCTCCTCAGCTTGATAAAAAGGCTTCATACCTATATTTATAGCGGTTATTTTATAAAATATTTCCATCTTATAGAAAAAATGACTTTTCCACAATACCTTTTGTAAAAACGTAAATATTAAGAATTGTAAAACTTTTTTAAAGTAAATCCTCAGATAATTCCACAATGTCATGTGAAGAACACTTGTGAATTGTGGACAACTTTTTTTACTACCTGTAGGTTCCTCTCTGCTGAATTGCTGATTTTCCCCTGACCAATCGATTAGGTCAAAGGACCCTGAATTAACGGTATACGAGAACTTGATTTCCGTTAGTTTCTCCTTTCTTCTCTTCCTTTTGGCAAAAAATTTTCCATCCGCTCGGTTGTTTCGTACAATGAAAGGAAGGAGGAGATACATATGATCGACTTAAGAAGTGATACCGTCACCAAACCTACGTCTGCGATGCGGCAGGCGGCCTTTGAAGCGGAAGTAGGCGATGATGTTTATGGAGAGGATCCCACGGTTCAGCGTCTTGAAGCTAAAGCGGCAGAGATGTTAGGCAAGGATGCGGCACTGTTCGTGACGAGCGGCACGCAGGGCAACCAGATTTCTGTGCTGACGCATTGCCAGCCGGGGAATGAAGTGCTGCTGGAGGAGAGCTCTCACCTATTTTTGTATGAAGGGGCGTCTATGTCGGCCTTTGCCGGGGTTCAGCCCCGAACGATTCCCGGCGTTAGAGGAGCGATGAATCCAGAAGATATACGTGCGGCGATTCGGCCGGAGGATGTTCATTTTCCAGAGACGGGTCTGATTTGTGTGGAGAATACCCACAACAAAGCAGGCGGTGCGATTGTGCCGTTAGAAAATATGCAGGCGATCTATGACGTAGCGCGTACACATAATATCCCTGTACATTTGGACGGCGCCCGCTTGTTTAATGCGGCTGCGGCATCAGGGATATCGGTGAAGCGATATGCCGATCAAGTCGATACGGTTCAGTTCTGCTTATCCAAAGGCTTAGGCGCTCCGGTTGGCTCAGTGATTGCAGGATCAGCGGAGTTCATTACCAAAGCGAGAAAATGGCGCAAGCGTCTCGGCGGCGGTTTGCGGCAAGTGGGGATCATAGCGGCTCCGGGGCTCGTAGCGCTAAACGATATGACCGATCGCCTGACTGTAGACCATACGCATGCCCGCCGGTTAGCAGAAGGCATTGGGAATATTCAAGGTCTCGAAATTGAAGGCAAAGTGGAAACCAATATGGTGCTTGTTAACGTGGGCAGGCTTGGACAGACGGCGGAAGAATTCCTCGAAAGAATGAAGGAAGCAGACGTCCTTGCCAATCCATTCGGGCCGCAGACGATTCGGCTGGTCACCCATTATGACGTGAATGAGCAGGAGATTGAGAAAGTTATTGAACGAGTGAACGATATAGCGGCTTCCCTGCGGTAGTCCGCTCGATACGATATGGCAAAAAAAAGTGGCATAAACCTCTGTTTCCGCACATATTTTCTAACAAAGAGCCCAATTTCTAAAACCTCCCTTGGTTTTCTCCCTTCACCGGTGGTATTAGAAACGAATCAGACATATGGAGGTGGGTCCCCTGCCGGAAGTGGAAACAGGTAAACGTGTGAAGAAACTGCCGTTCGTCCATGAGCATGCCTTCGCTGAAATGTTTGATAAAGATCGTTTCGATGATGGAATACCACTGGAGGAACTAAGCAAACACTTGCGTCGTTCGAAAACCTACTTGAGGAGAAAGAGTCGAAAGTGATTGTGAAGCTTTGAAGGGACCCGGGGCATGCCTCCGGGTTTTTTTATGTGCTGAAGATGATTTCATAAATTGAGGATAAGGAAACAAGAGAAGGGCAGAGGTTTACCCTATATGGCCGCTCCGGAAATACACTCCGCTTTTCGCGGGCGGCTGGTTTGCCTCCTCGTGCTTTCGCCCTGCGGGGTCAAACCTATTCCTTCCTCCCGCAGAAGTCTCCGTGTATTTCCTGCGCTGGAATGGTTTATTTTTTCACTTCCTATTTCCTAAGTTCAAACTGTAGACAGAGGTAGGGAAGGAAGCAGGGATTCCCGTTCTATCCAGCGAAAGGTACAAGACGGGAGAAAGGAGTGGGTCAGATGGATGTTAGATTTCAGGCAGAAGGCATCAAATTTAACTTTCGCGCGGCTGGAATTTTAATTGAAAAAAATCATGTGTTGCTACATAAGCAAAAAGAAGATCATTATTGGGCTCTGCCTGGCGGAGGAATCGAGCTGGGTGAGCGCTCTAGGGATGCGGTTGTGCGTGAGTTTGAGGAAGAATTAGGCTGCACTTGTCACGTGAAAGGACTGCCGTGGATTGCAGAGAACTTTTTTACTTATAAAGACATCCAGATGCATGAAGTGGGATTCTATTATGTGCTGGAGGCAGAAGAATCGTATTTCAGGGAAGATTCGTTTCATGGACTGGAGGGCGAACGGCTGGTTTATCGGTGGGTTCCGTTAAGTGCGATTTACGAATACCCCGTTCTCCCAGGCTTTCTGCCCGCAGGTCTTCAACACATTCCGCGTGTAACGGAACACTTAATAATGGAAGAAAAATAATAAATCTTTTTACATAGAAAAAACGCTTGAAATCAAGATTCCGGAATCTGATTTCAAGCGTTTTTCTCATTCATATATAGAAGGGCAGGCATGGTATTTCATGTCCCAGCCTTGTTTTAATTATGATTGAACCGTTGCATTGCCAGTTTCGACTTTTTTAGATTGCATATATTTGAAATAGAACATCGCCGCTGCAGCCATGTGAATCACATAGAGGACAGCAAAGATATCTTTATGAATCATTTGAGAGGAGAAGAATTCAAATCCCCAGATAAAAGCTGTTAGGAAATATAAAACGCTAGCGACTAATGAGTGATTTAAAGTTTTCATAGTTTGATAGCCTCCTTGTCCGCTAACACCGTCCGTGTTAAGCTCTGACTTTATTATAATGCCGTCCAATTAGTTTGTGCAACCCTTAACAAGCGGTTTTTAGCCTGATTTGGCGAGGGTTCACGAAATGTTCATAAATTGCAAGGTTGGTTCATTTTTTGTAGAAAAGGTAGAAATCCTAACAGGCTAAACTCTTCAGGCGTTGGTTACAATAGTAGAAGGTTTTAAAAAAAAGCGCCGGTTCTAAATCGCAGGCGATGCTCGTACATCTATAGGAGAACGATCGAACATCGAAGGGAGGAGCTCATCATGAAGAAACGCTTTGTGAAGTGGACACTGATTTTATTCCCCATCTATGCCCTCATCGCCGGCCTTTATTTGTTTAACTGGGCCGATTACGGTGTGCCGGCCGCTTATCAGGGAACGGCCGCCGACCCATCGACCTTTATGACGGCGAAACAGCTGGCGCTGAGTGAACAATTCTCTCGTGATAAGGATTTCTTGTTTTTTATTAGTGTGCCGCTGCAGTGGATCATTTACATAGGGGTGCTGGTCTTCGGTTTATCACGGCTGTTTAAAGAAGCGGGGGAGCAGGTTTCCCGGTTCACCGCGGTGAAAATCCCGATCTATGTGCTGCTGCTCTCCTGCTTCACGTGGATCATTAACCTGCCGATCGACTATATTTCCCGGCGGCTGTCGTTGAAGTACGGCATTTCTACGCAGCCGTTTGCCGACTGGATGAAGGATCAGCTGATCAGCTTCTGGCTGGATGTCGGAATAACCGCCGTATTGATTACTGTGTTATATCTGCTCATTTGCAAGTTCCAGAAGCGCTGGTGGCTGTATGCCTGGTTCCTGCTGATTCCGTTCATCGTATTTATGATGTACCTGCAGCCGGTGGTCATTGATCCCCTCTACAACGATTTTACCGAGCTGAAAGATCCTCAGCTGGAACAAAAGATTCTTACACTTGCCGATCAAGCGGATATTCCTGCAGACCGGGTCTATCAAGTGGATATGTCGAAGAAAACGAACACAATGAACGCTTATGTAAACGGTATTGGCTCGAACTTGAGAATCGTGCTCTGGGATACGACGCTCAGCAAGCTGTCGGATAAAGAAGTGTTGTTTATTATGGCGCATGAGATGGGGCACTATGTGATGCATCATCTGTATCTCAATCTGGCTTTGTCGATTGTCGGCGCGTTTATTGGCTTATACCTCGCGTATCGACTGCTGCACATTTTTATTCGAAAATGGGGCAGCGGCTGGGGCGTGAAGGGTGTCGGGGATATTACCTCGCTGCCGGCGCTGATGCTGATCTTTTCGCTGCTATCTTTTGCAGCAAGTCCGATTGAGTTGACGATTTCCCGAAGTGCGGAGAAAGCGGCCGATGAATATGCGATTCATTTGCAGGATGACACGGACGCAGCGATTGGTTCGTTCCAGGAATTGACCGTCAACAGTCTGAGTGAAGTGAATCCGCCCTGGCTGGTTAAATATTTACGGTACGGCCACCCGACGATGATGGAACGCATCCATATGCTTGAAGATGAAAAATAACAGCAGAACCGGCTCTCGATATCGAGGGCCGGTTTTCTTGTTTCACGTGAAACAAACGGTACGAAGGGCACGTTTGGAAAAGGGAGATGTAGGGAATTTTTCTATATTGTAATTATTTAGGCAAATAAAAGTAAACCAGACGGGGGACGGATGGTACGGGGATGGATGCTCTTATATGCGCGGGAAAGAAAGCGCTCACACGAAGAGGAATAATTAGATAGGAGGGAATGGCCTATGAATGCCCAAACGCTAGTGAAGAGCTATTGGAACAAGTTATGGGACATGCATGAACAAGCGAAAGACTTAATGAAATTTGCCGTTACTGGAGATTCGAGCAAGCTTGAAAGCAACGACAAAGAACAGGAAGACGCGAATACGAATGGCGACGGCCCCTCGTTTGATAAGCGTCAGAAAGTCGGATTAATTCTTGGACCGCTATTATTTGTACTTATCTTAATCTTCTTCCATCCGGGAGACCTGTCGCAGGCGGCGGTTTCGATCTTAGCCAGCACCGTGTGGATTGCCACCTGGTGGATCACCGAAGCGATCCCGATCCCCGCCACTTCTTTACTGCCGCTGATTTTGTTCCCGCTGACCGGAGGACTGGCCGGCGATGCCACAGCATCCTCTTATGGCGATAATACCATCTTCTTATTTATGGGCGGGTTCCTCATCGCCCTCGCCATGCAGAAATGGGACCTGCATAAACGGATTGCCTTATTTATCATCTCCATGATCGGCACCAGTACCGAACGAATCATCCTCGGGTTTATGGTCGCGACCGGCTTCCTGTCGATGTGGATCTCGAACACCGCCACCTCGATGATGATGGTGCCGATCGGAATGGCCGTTATTTACCAGGCCTCCGAGCAGTTGAAAAAAGAAGGCAACGGCGAAGTGGACCATTCTTCGTTTAACTTCGGCAAAGTCGTCATGCTTGGGATTGCTTACAGCGCCTCGATTGGCGGACTCGGCACCCTGATCGGAACCCCGCCGAACACGATTTTCCGTGCGGTCGTGAAAAAAACGTACGGCATTGAGATTTCCTTCGCCGGCTGGATGGCATTTGGCGTTCCGCTTGCTATTATTCTATTGGTCCTCGCCTGGGTGTATCTCGTGAAGTTTGCGTTTCCAATGAAGATCACCCAGCTGCCTGGCGGTAAAGCAGTGATTAAAAAGGAACAGCAGGCGTTAGGAGCGATGGCATCGGAAGAAAAAGTGGTGCTGACGATTTTCGCCCTGACTGCGTTTACGTGGATTATCCGTTCGTTCTTTATTTCGCCCTATTTTCCAGGAGTCAATGATACCAACATTGCGATGACCGCCGCGATCATTCTGTTTCTGTTTCCGTCGAAAAATAAAAAAGGCGACTTCCTGCTTGACTGGGATACCGCCAAAGGCTTGCCGTGGGGCATCTTGCTGCTGTTTGGAGCGGGTCTCGCGATTGCCGCCGGATTTGAAGAATCAGGGCTTGCCGAGTGGATCGGGAACAAGCTGACGATCCTCGACGGCATCAATCTGTTCCTCATTCTGGCGATTGTCGTCACGCTGGTGATTTTCCTCACCGAAATCACTTCCAACACGGCGACCGCAACGATGATGTTCCCGATTATGGCTTCGCTGGCAGGAGCGATATCGGTGCATCCGTACAGTTTAATGATCGGAGCGGGTGTGGCAGCAAGCTGTGCGTTTATGCTACCGGTTGCGACGCCGCCGAACGCCGTGGTCTTTGGTTCGGGGTATTTAAGGATTCCGGACATGGCTCGGGCCGGCTTTTTGTTAAATATAATTGCGATTGTGGTGGTGACGCTGGCGATCTATTTCTATCTTCCACTTGTGTGGGGGATTGATTTGACGCATCTGCCGGATAAGTTTCAGCAATAGAGTGGAGAGGTGGCTGTTCGCAGTCGCCTCTCTTTTTTTAGATTCTATCAAACAGCGTAGTGAAGAAAGATGCCGCCGGAGTCGCAAACAGGAAGGAGCGAAGAGTGTGAAAATCTTATCTTTGTGTATCACAGCCATGCTACTGGGTGGTTGTACCTTTGCAGGAGATGGAAAAGAAGAAGACCCTTTGTTTCTTTATAAGGGAACAAATTTATCAGACCACAAGTATATAAGCTCTATCATTAATTCACTCCCGTACAAAGACGATATGAAAAGTTTTTCTAAATATCCAGACGAAAAACAGATAACCCTGCGTTATGATGTTTCAAATAAAAAGAAATTTGGTACTATCCTTTTGACAAATGCTACTTATTTGTATTGTTTGACAAAGGACACAGAAAAAATCGTTTTTATATTTGACGATGTTAGACAAACCATCTACAAAGAAGATGTAGAAAAGTGGTATGGAAATACCGATTACGAGAAAGCTGAAAGCCAAAAGGAACTGGACGCTATGATTGAATCGTCGGCAAAAAAACATAACGGTGTAACACTTGGGAATCTGTAGGCTTGGTTAAATATGCGCATTCATTACCTAACGAGACAAGTATCTTTCCATTTAAAAAAGAAGCCGAAGTCAAAGTTCTTTTTTAGAAGATAGGACGTGTCTTTTTTTGATTCGTTTAGTTTCATTTTTTCTTCTACTACTCGATGTTACAAAAAGACCAGCAGCCTGTTCTCGACAGAAACACGTATGATAAACTGATTACATCAATATTTTTCCAATGGTCATTTGTAACGCTAAGCGAAGGAGTGGATTTTATTGCAGAGGCTTTATTTATTGCACGGATTTATGGGAACAGCGCAAACGCACTTCTTAGAACAGATATCTTTCCTAGAAGACAACTACGAACTAATTCTGCTAGATTTACCTGGTCATGGAAACAATCCCAAAGAGGCACCTGAGGACTATTTTGAGGAAGCTCTTACTTATGTGATAGAAAAAATGAAAATGAATGGAGAAGGTTGTTTAATCGGTTTATCTTTAGGAGCATCTTTAGCTGTACATATAGCATTAAGAGAACCTCAATGGGTGAATTCCATCGTTTTAACAGGCTATACACCTTATATTCCTGAAGAGCTGACAGGGGTAATGGACAAGCAATATGAGTATTTCTTGAATATAGAGAACACCGATAAAGGCACAGCGGAACACTTCGAGAAATTGCACGGGGAGAAATGGAGGAGCACGCTAAAGAATGTGCTTTATACCATGACCTACAACTATCCCACTGCATTAAAAGAGGATATTTCTAAGATTCAATCCCCCATCCTGATGCTTAATGGGAGTAAGGAGTTACACGAAGTAGAAGCTGTTCATTATGTGAAGAAGATATCCAACGATGCTCAAGTGGGTTTAATCCCAGATGCCGGCCATACGGCTAACATGGATCAACCTGAAACGTACAATAAACTGTTATCAGACTTTTTGTCGAAGATCAGCTGACTTATATTTTCACTAAAAGAGCCTTGGATGAGGGCTCTTTTTTTATTTTATGTAAAGAGTTTCCAGTAGGAGGTAATAGGTTAATTAGTAGTATATGGAAAAAGGAGTTGGAGCAATGAATGCTTTTCCTCATGAAATATGGAACGTGCTCATCATGGTATGTGCAGCAGGCTTGGCAAGCCTTATATCTAATCCTTACTTTGAAAACCAGGAGCTGCAGAACGCCGCCACTAAAAAATTCATGAAAGAAGTGACGCAAACCTCTTACGGAATATTGCTCCTTTGGATCGGTTTTAGTTCTATGATGATTATGTTTTCTCCTAATTATATGCCAAATGTAGACGTCTCTTTAACGATCATGACGACAGTTGCCTTTCTCATTCATCCATCCGTTCTTCTGTACAAAAAAAGAAATAGAAAAGAGGTTGAGATACCTAAAGGAAACTAAAACAGGACATAAAAAATCCGTTCCTGCTGAAGCGAGGAACGGATTTTGAATTCATTTTACACAAATACGTTAATTAATAGGATGAAGCCTAATCCGACAACGGAAATAATCGTCTCAAGCAATGTCCACGTCGCAAAGGTTTCTTTAACGGTTAAACCGAAGTACTCTTTAAACATCCAGAAGCCAGCGTCGTTGACGTGAGAAGCAATTAAGCTTCCGGCGCCGGTCGCAAGTACGACTAAGGCAAGATCAACGTCTGTCTGCCCCAGCAGCGGAACGACTAGTCCGACTGTGGTTAAGGAAGCAACTGTGGCTGAACCTAAGGAGATTCTTAAGATGGCTGCGATGATCCAGGCA
The DNA here is from genome assembly GCF_046719735.1 of Halobacillus rhizosphaerae. Classification (NCBI taxonomy): domain Bacteria; kingdom Bacillati; phylum Bacillota; class Bacilli; order Caryophanales; family Bacillaceae; genus Halobacillus; species Halobacillus rhizosphaerae. Next base: position 13,555 of record NZ_JAUTWQ010000033.1, on the reverse strand, counting down.
AGCAGGATCGGAGACATCGTTGTGCCATCAAATAGCTTCGCCACATAGTCACCAACACCGCCGTCAATTAGAACTTGTTTAAAGGCACCGCCACCGCCGATGATCAGCAGCATCATGCCGATTTGGGAAATGGCTGTGGAACAGGAATCCATCACATCTTTGATCGGGATGTTACGAGCCACGCCCATCGTGTAAATCGCGACAAGCAGGGAAATCAGCATCGCTGTGGATGCATTTCCTATTAAATTCACGAGATGGGTAAATCCGTTTTCGCCCACGCCCATCGTATCCTGGATCAGCGTAAAGATCGTGGAAATCCCGATAAGAATAACCGGAAGCATGGCTGTGAATACACTAATACCGAACTTAGGCGTGTCTTCCAGTTCAAAGGTTTTTACTTCGCCTAAAGAAGCAATGTTGCCTGTTTTATTAAAGGAATCTGGAACAAGCTTTTTCGCAAGTTTCGTAAATAGCGGTCCTGCAATAATCACGGTTGGAACCGCAATGATAATTCCGTATACAAGCACTTTACCAAGGTCTGCGCCATACTCACCGGCAATAACAGTTGGCCCCGGGTGAGGCGGCAGGAATCCGTGAGTCACCGATAAGGCGGCAGCCATCGGAATTCCGAGATATAAGATCGATACTTTTAACTGTTTGGAAATCGCAAAAACGATTGGAATTAATAAGACGAGTCCGACTTCAAAGAACAACGCAATCCCGATAATAAAGGAAGCGACCACCACGGCCCATTGAATGTTCTTCTCGCCGAATTTGTTCACAAGCGTCATCGCGATACGCTGTGCACCGCCTGAATCAGTAATTAACTTCCCTAACATCGCACCAAGTCCGAAGATGAGAGCCAGGTGGCCAAGGGTTCCGCCTAATCCTGATTCAATCGTATCGACAACGTCTCCGAGCGGCATTCCTAGTGACAAAGCGACGCCAAAGGAAACGATGATCAGAGCAACAAAGGTATTTAATTTGAGTCCCATAATTAATATAAGTAAAGCAACAATTCCTAATGCAACAACAACTAACGGCATTGTAATCCCTCCAAGTATGTTTCTAGCTGTACGATTCAATGATTATGGTATGGGATAGATCATTGGGTCTACGAGTCTAGAGCATAGTACGTTTTTATTTATGTGTGTGCGTGCTTCAAGCTTGACCTATGTAAGTATGGAATCGATTCCAAAACCGCCCGTGGATTATTCTCCACGTTTGCTTCCTTTGGAAAAGGTCTGCTGTGATTCCCATAAGTCTTCCACTTTCCCTTGCACATCATCGAAATTCTGGTGCAGCGACTTAATCATAAGTGTATGATTCTTCCTGCTGATCGCTTCAATATAAAGCATATGATTGTTCACGATGCGATCGAGGTCATCGTATCGTTCCTCAAACCGCAATCTCATCGATAAAAGAATAAGGCTTTCCATCGTCGGCTTTAAATTCTTCCAGATCATCAAGATATGTGAATGATCAATGGCCCGGATGATCGTTTCATGAAATAAGACATCCTGATAGGCGAACTCATCCGCATCCTGGTATTTAATCGAGATTTTCATCATTTCTACGATTCGGCTGAGCTCTTTAATTAATTCATCAATGTCCATCTTCACTAACCGTTCAAACACAAAGGTTTCGATCAATAAACGAACGTCATAGATTTCTTCGATTTCTACTTCCGTTAAACCAGCCACAACGGCACCCATGCGTTCGAGCTTCACAATATTTTCAGAAGCAAGTACCTTTAACGCTTCCCGGACAGGTGAACGGCTCACAGCGAAATCAGCAGCCAATTGATTCTCTGATAGAATTGTACCGCTTTCAATTCTGCCGGAAATAATCCGCATACGAAGCTCACACGCGACACGTTCTCCCGCCGAAGTGTTCGAAAGCCATTTCTCAGGATACAATAATTCTTTTGATTCAGCCATTGATTCACCTCTCCTGTAAGTTCAAGTGTACTTGTATACAAGTATTGTAGTACAGAATTGCAAATTTGCAAACGCTTTTACTCAAATTTAATCGGTGGCATCCAGCGAACCCCTGGCATGACTGGGTTCAGTCGGTGTAAAAAATAATGGCGCTTACATTTTTGACGGTGAAAAACGCTTTCCTCTTACCTATTCGATGGAAGAAGACAAAACCTGTCCGTGGTAAACTAGAGGATAGAAAAGAAAAAACGGAGGACGGTTCTATGAAACTTACCATCGTAACAGTAGGAAAATTAAAAGAAAAATATTTAAAACAGGGCATTGAGGAATATGTAAAACGACTCGGCCCCTACGCCAAAGTCGACGTCGTCGAAGTTCCCGACGAAAAAGCACCCGAAAACCTGAGCGAAGCCCAAATGGAAGAAGTAAAACAAAAAGAAGGCGAACGCATCCTCGCCAAAATCAGTCCCGATAGCTACGTCATCACTCTCGAAATCAACGGCCAGCAGCTCACTTCAGAGAAACTCGCCAAGAAAATGGACGAACTCGCCACCTACGGCAAAAGCAAAGTCTCTTTCGTTATTGGCGGATCGTTAGGATTGAGTGATGAGGTGCTGGAGCGGAGTGACTTTGGCTTGTCTTTCTCGAAGATGACGTTTCCTCATCAGTTGATGCGGTTGATGCTGGTGGAGCAGGTGTATCGGGCGTTTAAGATTAATCGGGGTGAGCCGTATCATAAATAGATTTTTGAAAAGTTAAATCTTTAAAAACCATCATAAATTAGAAAGGAAATAGTATTTTGTATTTTTTACGATGGAAGTATCAGATTTTAATACAAATAGTACCTGTAAATAAATATGAAGGGAAGTAGTAATAATTTGGGAGAGTATAAGTATAATAATTTACCTATAATGCCTTCAATTATTGAAATTCTAATCATAGAATTATTTAATGGTAAAACACTTAAACGAGATGAAATTGTAAATGAAGTATTAGATTATCATATTTCGAATGGAGGGGCCTCACCTGAAGTTAAAGATTTTCCAAGATCAGTAAAAAAAGCATTAGAGAGAATGAATGTAAAAGGGTGGGCAACAAATAAGTCTTACGGATATTGGGAAATTAAAAAAGAAGACTCTCCCATAAATGAAGAAATAGTGGAGGATGAGGAAGAAGATACAAAGGAAGATGAAAAAATTCCTATAAAAAAAATTTATGGAAGCGGAAATTCATCGGTATATTTATATTATTTTGATACCTATAAAAATTTTGCTTTATTAAAGGGGCATAGTACATGGCCGTGCAAGATTGGCAGAACTGATAGAGATGTTTTAATTCGGATACTTTCCCAAGGATCTACAGCCTTACCAGAAATGCCAACAATTGAATATATTATTAAAACTGAGGATGCTCCTCTCCTAGAAACAATGCTCCATTCGGTATTAGAAATAAAAGGGAATAATATCGAGGATTCTCCAGGATCAGAGTGGTTTGATACAAATCCAGAAGAAGTAATAGAAATAGTTGAATTTGCAAATAAAAACTTGTTAGATTATTAGTCTATTAGATTTGTGCAAGAAACAATCCCAATACTTTAGGTGTACTTGAATTTTACTGATCCAAAAGCTTTAGATAAGGTCCGGGATTTTGAAAAGGGAACTTGAAGGATTTGAAATATGGTGCCTGACCCCCATTACACTAACACTTTAATACAATGGGGGTCAGACACCATCAATGGAGGAATATGTAAAACGACTTGGCCCCTACGCCAAAGTTGACAAGTTCCCAACGCGGAGTGATTTTGGTTTGTCGTTTTCTAAGATGATGTTTCCTCATCATTAGATTGCGGCTGATGCTTGTAGAGCAGGTGTATCGGGCGTTTAAGATTAATCGGGGGAGCCTTATGGTAAATAATAAAAAACATTAGGAGGAAATCAATATGAAAATTACCCCTACAACTTTAACCATTAACCAAATGCTGGGTAGCAGTAATGAACAATTTATTATTCCAGCTTATCAACGAAGATATTCTTGGGGAGAAAAGCAATGGGCAGATTTATTCAATGATATAAAATTATTAAATCAAGAAGACTCACATTTATTAGGCAACATTCTTTGTCTAACTTCAAACTACTCTGTAGGAATTAATGAGCTCGAATTGGTTGATGGACAACAGAGAACAACAACATTAACAATATTAATAAAAGCATTATCACACAAATTTAAAGATTTGGGAATTGATGAAGTACATAATGAATTGGAAGTATTACTCACCTGTAAAGGAATAGACCGAAAGCAAAAGCGAAACCTTATTTTAGGTGATTTAGATGATATAGATTATGTGAGATTTTTAAATAATGAGGATTTAGATAAAGTGAAAAATGAGAAACTTGTAGAAGCCTATGAATTCTTTCTTCATGAACTCAGTTCTTTTAGTGTTGAAGAGTTGTACGAATATGAACACAAGCTTAGAAGTAATACGTTTGTCATTCGTTTGGATGTGGCAAATGCTAAAGATGCATATAAATTATTTGAAACTATAAACAATCGTGGTCTTAGACTAAGTCCGACGGATATAATAAAAAACTTTCTATTGGGTCATGCATCATTAATAAGTGAGCAGACTCTAGAGAAAGTAAAAAGTTATTGGACTGAAATTATTATTAACTTAGATGGTACGAAAACAGACGACTTCTTTAGACAATACCTTTCATACGCTACGAAAAGAAGAATTACAAAATCAACTATTATAAGTGAATTTAAAAACTATTATTTTAATTCAGTCATTGAAGCTGAGAATCTTAATGAATTTAGTGAGTATAGAGCATTAGAGGTTTCAACAGAGGACGATGTTGCCGATGAACAGGATATTGATTTCGAGGATCAAGAGGATACTAAACAATCATCCGCTTATAAATTGACTATCTTAGAATTTGCAAAAGGTCTAAGAGATTCCTCCAATATCTATAAGAAGATTAGAAATCAATCATTTGATATCAATGATCTTAATATACATTTAACAAATTTGAAAAAAATTAAATCCTTTCCAAGCTATATTTTTTTACTAGATTTGTTCCAACGAAATGTAGAACACGAAGATAAAATTAAGATTCTTAAGTTAATAGAGACTTTTATGTTAAGAAGGCATATTTGTGAGTATAGAACAGGAGAATTAGACACTATATTCTCGAGTTTAGTTAATGTGAGAGACATTGATGTTGTATATGAAGTTAAAAGTATTCTGCTTAAATATCTTCCTGGAGATAATGAATTTCAAGAAAATTTCGCTAGAAATAGTTTTAGAAATAACGAAGGCAGAGCTAAATATGTACTTGAACAATTTGAGTATAATTTAATCAATGATCAAGGAGAGTATAAGTTAACGTCAGGTGTTGACCTTCATTTAGAACATATAATCCCTCAGAAAATAACTACTAAAAAATCGAAAAGTGAATTTGGCGATTGGGAAGGTTACCTTGGGGAAAATGCTAATGAAGAACATAAAGATTATGTAAATAGGATAGGAAACATGACACTGTTAGCAAGATCATTAAACATTAGTGCATCAAATAATCCATTTAAAAGTAAAATTGAGGAATATAAAAAGTCTAATATTAAATTAACGCAACAAGTTGCAGAGTTTGATGAATTTAAATTGCGTGAAGTTGTTAATCGCTCAAAGAGATTTGCTAAGGAAGCTTTAGAAATGTGGAACTTTAATTAAATGAATTTAGATCTAAAAAGAAAAGGATTAAGTGCCTGCTCTATTTAAAAATAACTTCTGGCCAGGCGCTTTTAAAAATTTATTTTACTTTTATGGGATCCAACATCTATATAATAAGCAACTACCTAAATGAAGATGAAATAACAAACCCTCTTGAGTTTATTTTGTTTATTAAAGTTCCGCTTAAATCCAGTATATTTACTGTCTATCGTTGTTTTGTGATAATTATTCTAGCTATAGTTTTAGTTATATAAGGTTGATGTTTAACTACTAAAGGGGGTTGCGAAATGGAGCGCTGGTGGATGGTTCGAGCAGGGGACAATAATGAATTAATTCCTGTATGGAAAAAACAAGGTATAGCATCTATTGGATGGCCGCAATTAGGAGACCCAAATAATATTCAGTCAAAGAGTGAATTGATTGATATGGGTGATGAAGTGTATGAAGACAGCAAACCAGGATCCAGAAACAGTTGGGTGAATCAAGTTTGGCGTTTTAGTAGAGACATTAAAAAAGGGGATAAGATAATAACCTACTATAAAGAAACAAGAGAGTACATGGTCGGCACAGTGACAGGTGAGCATTATCTTAATAAGTCTATTTTGTTTAAGTAAATCGGTATATTGGGGGCTTGTAAATGACTTCCTTGATCACTGTTTAAAATGAAAGGTTGATGGATGGAGAAACCTCTGTGAACGGCTTCTAATACAATATCCATCTCCAGTGTTTGATCAAGTTGCTTTCCTTAAAGGAATGAGTCACCCTCTTCCTTTTTTTACTTTCAAAACTTTATTTCATAGTTTAGTGTTAGTTATAGCTATGGACAATTAAATTTGGATAAATATAAAGGTTATCTACTCTAGGAATTATGCTTCCTTACGGAGTGAGTTACACACTTAATTTTTGAGGAGAGTCGAACTAGTGGATGAGCAATTAAATTTAGAAAGCACAAGCAAACTTCACTCGCTATTAACCAAGGTTACAAATGAATATTTAATGGAAAAACAGTCTCTATTTAAATCGAATTCGTTGGGGCAATTTGTCCGATCAGATATACCGAAGATCATCAACTCTCTAGAATTTATTCATATAGAGCGTTTTATTGTGAAAGGATCTGTGGGGCAAGGAAATTGGGCTCAAGTACCCTGGATTTCCATCTTGAATAAGCACATAACGACGAGTACGCAACGAGGTTACTATTTAGTCTACTTATTTAGTGAAGATATGGAAAGGGTTTATCTTACCTTCGCTCAAGGGATCACAGAATCTTCTAAAGAACAGATCAAGCACATTAGAGAAGATATTAGAAGTACGATTCAGACAGAGCGTTATCCTACTTCTTCACCTATACATAAAGATGATGCGATAAACCTCGGAAGTAGCACGAAGGGTAAGGGGTATGAAGAATCTACGGCACTTTATATTCAATATAACTCGAACTCATTGCCGTCAGAAACTGATCTGCAAAAAGATTTATCGTCAATGATTGATATATATGAGTACTATGTTCAAGTTCAAAGTGATCGTGTGGAAGAAAATGATACCAATATAGAATGGTCAGATGAAAAAATTATAGATCACATTCACGCTTACATACGGAATCAAGGGTTTTACTATGAATTAGAAGATGTGAAAAATTTGTTCCTCTCGCTTAGAACAAAGCCTTTTATGATTTTATCTGGGATCTCTGGTACAGGGAAAACGAAAATCGTAGAATTATTTTCTGGAAGTCTAGGGGCCACAGAGGAAAACAAGCAATTTACTTTAATCCCAGTAAGACCTGACTGGAGTGACGGATCTGACCTTTTAGGATACACCGATATTAAAGGGATATTTCAACAGGGACCGTTAACCTCTGTTATTAAGGAAGCAACTTTACACAAAGACCACCCATACTTCGTAGTGCTAGATGAAATGAATTTAGCACGTGTGGAGTATTATTTTAGTGATTTTCTAAGTGTGATGGAAAGTAGAAAATGGGTGGATGGGGAAGTCCAAACCCTCCCGATTCTGAGTGAGAACCAAGTAGGGGAACGCGTAACGATCCCGCCTAATTTATATATTATTGGAACGGTGAACATGGATGAAACTACACATCCGTTTAGTAAAAAGGTGTTAGACCGTGCTAATACGATTGAGTTCAACAATGTTCATTTGGATACCTTAACTTTTCTTGAAGAAGAGCAAGGCGAAGATGAACCGATAAACCTCACAAATGAACGGCTGCAATCAGAGTACCTTCGTTTGAAAGATGCTTATTCTTCTAATAAAGAACTCATTGTACATGCGACAGAAGAGCTGGTTAAAATCAACGATCTTCTTAAGCCTATTCAGGCTCATGTTGGTTATCGTGTCCGCGATGAAATATGTTTTTATACGATTTATAGTCGCTATTTAATGTCGCAAGACGAAGCGTTAGACTTCCAATTTTACCAGAAGATTCTTCCGCGACTGTCAGCTAGTCATGGCCAAGCCTTTCAGGTGCTAAAGAATTTATTTACTTATTTTACCAATCATACCTATGAAGAAGATCTATTACCGAACCAGGTCGAGGACATACTCGATAACGCGCGTTTTCCTAAAAGTGGTCGAAAAGTGTACGAGATGATTTGGCGAGGTGATTTGGATGGATTTACTTCCTTCTGGAGCAGCTGACGAAAGAGAGTTGATTGAAATAGAGACGGACTTATTTTCCTTATACATTAAGGGGAAACCGTATCACAGTCGCTATGAGAGTTTGAAGCAATATAAGGCTATTCAGCCTCATGAATCGATGTACTTTTCAGCAAACGGGCAAGCAATTGAATCCGTCAAAGTCTTTGATGTGAATGAAGAAAAACTCATGGATCATACGAGTGTGCCACCTTTATTTTTTGAAAATGGAGTTTATCAACTCGTTGTAACACCTAAAAACCAATCTCCATTAGAATTTGAACATGAACATCCTGCCTTAAGGAAAGCGGTCAGTAAGGTAGGGAAGCATCCTCATCAAATATTAATGGGGAATTTATCCTTTACCAATGAAGTTGGGTACACCACCTTCTCTATTCTTAGTGAAGGGAAAAAACAGTTGGAGGTTACTTTGGAGGTCTTTCCATCTAAACTGTCGTATAAGGAAGACTACCAACAGCTATTAGAGGAAGTGAATGAGGAAGTTTATAACCTTGCCTATCATTTCGTTAAGAAAACTTATTTAGGGGCTACCACCACGCAGACGGTCGAATCCTCTTGGACAGAATTTTATCGATTATTAACGAAGTACATTCAACAGTTTACTCAGGCCGTTTCCCATATCGAAAATCAACCGCATCACCAACTGAAGAAAGAACATCGGTTAGTGAGGGGGGACATGCTCAAAAGGCAAGACACTAAAGGGTTGAAATATCTACGTAAGCGTCCCAGTCTATTTGAGGAAGCTCCAAATGGTATTCCCATTCATGAACAGAAGATGATGCCCGCAAAAGGGCTAAACATCCAAAAAGAACTAAGCTACGATACACTGGAAAATCGCTTCGTCAAATGGATGATGGTTAGGCTTTCTCATAAAATGAACTCCTTGAAACGTACGTTGGAAGATAGTCATAACTACTATCAAAATAATCCTTATCAATATATGATAAAACTAGTAAGAGATATGGAATTATCTATCCAAAAAAAGCTATCTTCTCCCTTTTGGAGGTTAATAGGAAAGCTTGACCGATCTGTAATGACCCTTGTATTGCAAATGGCATCTGGATATCGAGAAGCTTATCAAACCTATTTGACTCTATCCCGTGGTTTGGTTTTACGCGGGGAATTAGCGAGATTATCTGTCAAAGATGTGGCTACTCTCTATGAATATTGGACGTTTCTGAAGTTAGGGCAGATATTAGCTTCTAAGTACAAGATGATCAGTCAAGATATTATTAAGGTAAATCGTGACGGTCTTTTTGTAACGTTAAATCAGTCGAAGATGGCGAAAAGAGTTTTTCGTCACCCTCATACAAACGAAAAGATAACCTTACATTTCCAAAAGCATTCAGGGATATTGCCGACTGTAAGGCAAAAACCTGATTCTATGTTAAGCATAGAAAAAGTAGGAAAGGATCATGCTTACGAGTACATATTTGATGCCAAGTACCGAGTCGACTTTGCTGTAGAAGGAAGCTATTATGGACGGAATTATGGAAGTCCAGGTCCGCTTGAGGAAGATATCAATACGATGCACCGTTATCGAGATGCGATAGTAGAAAGTATAGCTACCACCTATGAGCGTAATACTTTTGGCGCCTACGTATTATTTCCCTGGAGTGAAGAACATGAATACGAAAAGCACGCCTTTTATCAAAGCATCCAAAAAGTGAATATAGGTGGCTTTCCTTTCTTGCCTCAATCAACTGGATTAGTGGAACGATTTCTAGATCGCTTAATCGAATGCTCACCTAAACAATTACAAGAAGAAGGAATTTTGCCTAAAGGCACGCTGGAACAGTGGAACTCTAGAGTTGAAGAGAAAGTGTGGATCGTTAAGGTGAACAGTGAACAACAATTACGGAAGATCAACCAGACAAGCAGAATGTTTATTCCGGATTCTTATTTAAGCAAGGGATGGAAGGAATCGAGCTACATAGCCTTATATAAACCAAAATCTATCTTTAAGGATGATGGTGGGATTTCTCAATACGCTAAAATAAGAAATGTAAAAGTAGAGTACAAACATGGTGGAATTAGTCTATATACGGATACCTGGAGAAGACTCAAACAATTAATTAAGCCAGTGGGCTATGGAATTAGTACTTCCACCATAACAACTTTACCTAATTTGAAAGATGCCGAAGAGTTGCCTCAGCTTCATATGAAGAACTCTATAGAAAAAGAGTTATGGCAATTGTTAAGGCGGTTTTCTAGGGAGATTCGAATGCACCTTAATCATAAGGAGCTTGATAAGGCTGGCAAGGTTATTTCTTTCCAGTCCCTCGCAAAAGGATTAACATTTAAGATGAATGAATCGGATATTAAATTACTCTCAGACAAAGGCAGTTTTTCTTTTACTTATGAGGATTTGATGCACAACGTAAATAAAGTATTCAGGGAAATAGTGAATATCAAGTCTAGTCGGTGAAACGCATTTTACAGTATTAAAAAGTGTCTTCCCCTCTATGTTTAAAGTGAAGGCACTTTTACCTCTATGTATTGTTCTGGGTTAATACAATTAAATTAACTATAATTATAAGTTTGAAATTATAATAAATCCTAGATTTACTACGAAGAACCGTATCATAAGAAAATGAGGTATTTATTCTATACAAAGAAATTAAAAGTACACCTAGACCGCACTATGTCTAGGTGTCCCTTTATTGTGTCATGAGAAGTATCCAGGGTCTCAAGAAACGGTGTTAAGAAATTTTGCCCTCGCTAAGAACTTCACTCAAGTTACCATCGTTTTGGTCTCTTGATTCTGATTTATAGAAATCTTGTTTATCCAAGAATATAGTGGCCAAGGTGCCCCCAACTAGACCCCAGAATGGCGCTCCGATATGGAGAATGGAGACCCCGGAGATTGTGATGATAAAGGAAAACAGGGCTCCTGATTTGAATGGACCAGAGAAACTCATTTTCAAAGAGTCAACCAGTACACTAATCATGGCGATGCCGCCTAGTAATTGAATCAATGAAGTAGGAATGACTTTTGGAATTTGTGAAGCCATTGGAGAGAATAGAGCTAATAGACAGGATAATACTCCTAATACAATAGCTGCGGCATACCTGCGTTCAAGCTTGCCTGATTCTTCATTAACGAGTAAGCCCGTCATGGGTCCTGCAATACAAGCTGGGTGGCCACCGAAAAAAGCATTGATCATGGTACCGATTCCACTCCAATTGGTCATGGCATTGATCGGTGGACGATAGCCGTGAGTCTCTAACATAGCGATTCCCTGGGCATTTTGAATGGCAATAACCGTTAACAGTAACGGAAGGACAAGTTCCCCTATAACGGAAAAACTAAATGATGGCATGACAAAATGGGGAATCCCCATGGCTATATGAAGAGGCTGTGCAGAAACGTTCGGCAGAAATTTAACACAAAGAATGGCTGCAATGATGGCACCTAATATAGGCGGAAACTTTTTTGAAAATCGTAAGAAAAAAGAAAGAGCAAGAAAGACGAGTAACGGGATTCCGTTGAGTAAAGGATTTTTTACAACCGAGTGGATCATTCCAGTGCCGAAAGGGAGTAAGACACCTGCCACCATCCCCATCATAATCGGTATCGGCAAAACCTTCATCAATTTAGTAACAAGACCAGATATTCCTAATAGAAAAATAAGGATTCCGGTTATAATATAGGCACCAACCACTTGATTGAAGGAATAATGGGTTAAGCTTGAGCCGATAAGAATGGCGCCAGGTATGGAAAAGGCATAGCCTATGGGCTGTCCATAATATAAGGAGACGATGAGCGTAAGCAGTCCCCCCATTCCATAAATGGCGAAAATCCATGAGCTGGTTATGCTGCCAGACAAATGACCTTTAGCAGCAGCTTGTAAAACAATTAATAATGGACCTGCCGAACCAAAAAGCCAGGCCACAAATCCATTCGATATATTCCCCACCGATAAAAGCTTGGGAAGTTGTATGATATTTTTTTTGAACAACAAAGTCACGCTCCTTCAACTTGTGAATGACACTAAATAATAGTGTATACTCAATTTGATGATACTTAAAATATCTGTTCAATCTATTTACCATATCTTTTGGGTATGAAGGAGGTTTCATCTTGGATATTCGGCAGTTAAAATACTTTGTCACGATTGCAGAGGAAGGAAAGATTACGACCGCCGCAAAGAAATTAAATATTGCGCAGCCCCCGTTGAGCAAACAGCTTAAACAAATGGAAGAAGAGCTGGGTGTTGTGTTATTTGATCGGGATAACAAAAGTCTTCATTTAACCTTGGAGGGGGAAAGATTACTTCTTCGAGCAAAAGAACTTTTAAATAAATTTGATGAAACCATGATTGAAGTACAGGAATTGAGGAAAGGCGCCAGCGGAATTTTATCGGTTGGATCCAATCTTTATTGTGCCTCATTAATGCTTTCCAAGGTGGTAGATATTCGGGAGAAAAATCCTGGTCTGACTTTCAAAGTATGGGAAGGGGAAACGATTCATCTTTTGAAAATGTTATCGAAACGCGAGATTGAGATTGCGATAACAAATAGCCCCATAACGGAAAAAAGTATCTCTCAAATGCCCTTGGAAAGTGACCCCTATGTACTTGTTCTGCCTGAAAAGTGGGAGTGGAACGGATCAGAACAATGCAGATTAGAGGAAATCATTGATCTGCCTTTAATTCTTCTGCGGCCGAATTATGGTTTAGGGGTGTATGGACAAATTGTTAATGAATTTCAACGGTTAGATTTAGAACCAAATATCCTGTGCGAATGTCAGGATTTAATTATGTTACTGGGTCTCGTTTCATCAGGGTTTGGTGGCACGATCCTGCCGCTTTCGTTATTATCTCTCCATTCATTGGGAGGATTGAGAGTTGTTCAGCTAAAGGATCACACCTTAATATCTGAACCCAAAGTCATTTGGAGGAAGAATAGTTACTTATCAAAAGCAGCAAAAGAATTTTTAAAGCTTTTTTGACACGAAAATTATTTATTCATAGGGAAAAGTTTTAAGGTTAGTCAAATAGGTTTAGGAGTCGAAGCGGATCTCTACGGTAAAGGTCGAAGAGAAAATTCTTGTTGCCGGCCGGATTTTCGGTGGTTGGGAGGCATTCGGTAAGCTTCATCAGCTTGCCCGCTGGTGTACTCGGTGTGCGTCGATGCCTTTCTTTGTAAGACTAGCTCTTTTTATAAAAAAGAGAGAAGAGCACTGAACTGTCCCCCGTTATTTGGACAATTTATA
>NZ_JAUTWQ010000032.1:0-39696 GCF_046719735.1 Halobacillus rhizosphaerae | reverse complement strand
TCCCATAGGAGTCTCCCCATTTCCCCGACCTCTTTACAATTATGGAGAAAACGAAAATATAATAAGGGGTATAAAAAGTACCTTCTAAACAAAGACCGGTTAATTCTAAATTGACTAATATAGGAATGCTTTTCTCCTTCCATTGGTTCATATGTGACAACGATTCTGTAAGATATTTTCTTTCATAGCAAAGTAAAACGGCACTCATTTCCCACACAAGCATATCTGGATGAACGAGGATACTTGAATCTTCTTTATCAATCTCCTGCAGGCAACAAGTAGTATTTTCGAACTATGAAATGTTTTATTTCCACCTCTAATCTGGCGGGTATTGTTTAGATTTCGAGAGCGGTAATGCTGCAAGGGGGCGATGACGATTCGTTCCCCGCAGCCCCTGCAATCTCAACAAAAGTCTCGAAATCGACTCTTGTTCTTTTATTTTATCGTTGGACTTTTTCTTGGCTGGGTTCAAATTCCTCTGTCATTTTCTTTGCCCATGCTGCCAGCATACTCGCCCCGATAGGCAATGCTTCTTCATCAAGGTCAAACTTCGGATGATGAAGCGGATACACTGCATTTTTCGCTTCGTTACGTACGCCAAGCCGAAAGAAAATGGCCGGGATCTTCTCGGCGTAAAAAGAGAAATCCTCCCCGCCCATCGAAGGCTTTACTATAGAAAAACGATCCTCTCCCAGCACATCCTGCACCGTAGTCTCTACGGAAGGGAGCAGGGAAGCGTCGTTGATCAGCGGCGGGTAATAGTATTTATAGTTCAACTTGTAATCCACGCCGAATGCCTGGGTAATTCCTTTCACGACCTGTTCCATCCGTTCCTCAATAGAGTAGCGTACCTCAGGATCGAGTGTCCGTACCGTTCCACCTAGCTTCACGCGCGGAGCAATGGCATTATCAGCCGTTCCCCCGTGAATTTGTCCAATCGTTAAAACGGTGGGAGAGAGAGGGTCAACTTGCCTGCTGACCACCTGCTGCAGAGAACTAATTACTTCGGCTGCGACCGTAATCGAATCGGCTGCCTTATGGGGGTGTGCAGCATGACCGCCTTCTCCGATGATTTCCAGATCAAAGAAATCAGCAGCTGCACATGCTTCTTTCAAGGCACAGGTTACTTTACCGGTGTTAACGTCAGGATTAACATGCAGGCCGCCGATCGCATCCACCTTTGGATCTTCCAGTATCCCGTCTTTAATCATTTCACGTGCCCCGAACAGACCTTCCTCTGCTGGCTGAAAAATCAGCTTAATGGCCCCTTTTTTTGGAGGATGATCTTTAAGCAGTTTTGCTGCCCCGAGGAGCATCGTTGTGTGGCCGTCATGTCCGCATAAATGTGCCTTTCCATCGATTTTAGAGGCGTAGCTTGTCTCTTTTTCATCGGTGATGGGAAGGGCATCCATATCGGCTCGTAAACCGATAACGGGTCCTGCTTCTTCTCCTTCTATTAAAGCGGTCACCCCTGTTTGAGCGAGAACCTTAGGGGTATAGCCAAGGTCCACTAAAGCCTTTTGGACGAACATTGATGTATGGTATTCATCAAACCCGGTTTCCGGCTGCTCATGTAAAGAACGCCTCCATTGGGTTAATAGTAGCTGAAAACTTCGAGCTTGTTCTAATAGAGTATTCAAAAGTAGCCCTCCTAGTTTGAAAGAGTATCTCCGTCATGCTGAATCGACACTATTTTTATAGTTTTTCATAATCTCTTCCAGTCGGGCAATATTTTTTTGTTTTTTTCTTAACATAGTGTCTCTTTCTTTCTTTGTTTTTCTCTTACTTTTCTTTGAGATATAGAATGGAATTTCTTTATAATGCAACCATGTGATTTCAAACTATTTACAATATTTCGATTCTAATGCAGAGAAGGGAGAAAATGTTATGGAGAACTTTGGGATACTTTCGTTACTGCCTTCGGTTGTAGCGCTGGCGCTCGCTATTTGGACGAAGAGAGTAGTTCCGTCCTTGCTCGCAGGGATACTAATCGGCACCATTATGATAGATACTCATGCCAATGGTTTTATTCATGCTATTTTACTTTCGATTATTAATTTATTTGGAGCCATTGCCGGTCACCCTGCTGATGCCGATGCTGGAATTAGAGGAATGGGACTCGTGCAAGGGCCGGGAAGGGCAGAGCTGGTGATTGTTGTGTTCCTGCTCGGTGCTTTTATTGGAGTATTAAATAAATCCGGCGGGGCGTATGCGTTTGGCCGATGGCTGGCCGATAAAGTTCGTGGAAAAAAAGGAGCGCAGGTTTCGACGGCATTGATGGGAAGCTCTTTATTTACAAGTGCTTACTTTAGTTCGCTTGCTACAGGAACTGTATTCCGTCCGATCTATGACCGTATGAATATATCCAGAGCCAAACTAGCCTTCTTTCTGGACTCCACCGCTTCTCCTATCAATGTTCTAGTGCCGATCTCCGGGTGGGTTGCCTTTATGGGAGCCTTAATGGTCGACAATATTCCAAGTGTAGAAGATCCGATTAAAGGGCTGGCCCAAACTATTCCTTATAACTTTTACAATCTCGTTGTTTTGATGATGGTCTTTCTCATGGCTGCAGGAAAGATTAAGGATTTTGGACCGATGAAAAAAGCAGAAGAAAAAGCTCGTCTTGATGCAGAGGCATACAGCGAAGTCGCAGCAGCAGATGAAGAGAAACAACAGAATACCGAAGAGAAATCCGTTCATAAAGGGACGGTATCGGACATGCTGCTTCCACTGGGAGTATCGGTAGCGATCTTAGTGATCCTTGGGCTGTGGAATTATACTGTTCCTATTTTTGCTGATGTACCTACTGTGCCTCTTGATGGAAATAAGATGTTGATTCTCAGCTTTAGTGTCGGGATCGTTCTTGCTTTTATTAAGTACACCGCCAAAAAGCTGATGTCTCCTAAAGAATTTATGAATGAACTATTCGAAGGGAGCAAAACGGTGATCCTGGGAGGAGTCATCATTATTTTAGCGGTTACACTTGGGGACATCATGCGAGCTGCAGCACCAGAAGGAATTGGGGCGGCTAGCTATATCGCTGAAGTTGCTGAAGGAGTTATTCCCAACAGTATCATACCGTTAGCTGTATTCCTTCTATCCGGTTTTGTGGCGTTTTCCATGGGCACGTCATTTGGAACATGGGCGATCATGATGCCTATTGGCGTTTCCCTTATGATTGCTACCGGAGGAGATCCCATACTTGCAGCGGCTGCCGTACTTTCTGGCGGAGCGTTTGGCGATCACTCCTCTCCGATATCAGATACCAGCATCATGTCGTCCGTCGGTGCCGATGTAGAACATATGGAACACATTAACACTCAACTGCCTTACGCGCTCACTTGTGCGGGCATTGCCTCTGTATTGTTTTTAGCAGCAGGATTTATTTTTTAATTTTTTCGATCGCGTGGTTTATTAAAATAACATAGGGAACGATACAGTACTCAAAAAGCCCGAACCACTTTCTTTCCCCGGTTCGGGCTTTTCTTTATAGAGGGCTTAGATTTTCAGTACATTTATTACTTGATATGGGGGATAGCCGCACTTTGATCTTTTCTGATCACTTGTATTGTTCTCTGCCCGTCCATTTGAGCCAGTAACACTTGCTCAAGATCGGTGATGGAATAGGTGAGTAGCTGGGCCATCAGCCAGGAACGGTCTTGCTGCAGAAAGGCTAAATTCTCTTGAATCACTTTACCGTCAATCACGAGTGGAAAGCTTAGCGATACAGAGCTAGGTGCGATGCCTATATCGCTTTGCTGGACGGGACTTGCTTGAGATGTGGGTATAACAGAAAGCTTTCCGCTTGGTTCAATGATGGCGTATCGTACATCGGCAATGTTTTGAAATCCTTTAATTCTTAATTCCGATAGAAGTAAAGGAATGTTCATTTTAGCATTTTTTAGCGTTTTTTTTATGATTTTACCTTCTGCGACAACGATGATGGGAGTGGAATCAATGTTATAAAAAAATCTTTTTAATGAGGCATAGCCAATAATCAGTGTCGCCAATGTGAGAACAATCACTCCAACGCTCGCTTTCGAGGGTACCTTATACACTAAGGGTTCTGCGGCAACGGTGGTAATCAGCATAATGGAAGCCAAATCATAACTCGTCATGTTTGAAATTGATTTCTTGCCGATCAGTCGGACAGCGGCCCAGGTTACAAGCAGCATGACAATGCAGCGAGCTAAATAAGCGATCATGTCCATCATTATGACACCTCCTAAGGTTCAGGTATGAGTCTGTTAAAATTTTTCCATAGATCGTAAGAGATCTGCGTATAAGCTACGACTTCATCCAAATCCTTTGCCTTGCTACCCGCTGAGATATGCTCCAGTGCTTCCTCAAATAATGTAAAATCTGTTTCTCCATAATTAAAAATAATAATAAATTGATAGTGATCCCAATCTTCCTTTGTCTGTTCAGCGAGTTTTTCAGCTTGGTCCCATTCATGGAGAGCAGCAAAGTGTTCAATCTGGTGTATGTTTTCCTCAATCCTTACCTGAGCCCATACGGTTTGCTTTATTAGGAAATAACTGATAAAGATTGCTAGAATAAAGACAATCAATAGAATGTCTATAGTCTTATTTTTCATACCTAACCCTCCACGAACCATCGGTATCTTCTATTCTTGCCCAGCTTATTTCTTTTAAAACGAACCGATCAGGAGAAGCCATTGTTTCGTGGGGCGATGTGAACGATCCATTATTAAGAAGAAAGGGCGGTGTTCGCCATTTTTGAACTTTCCGTAATTCAGTGGATTATGGTCATTATTTGTACCATTTTTATCGGATTTACAAAAACGGGACTATCAAGTTTGGGAATATTAGTCGTCACCATTCTTATGTACATTTTCCCTGCTAAAGCTTCAGTGGGAATCCTGCTGCCGATGCTGATTGTCGGTGATTTATTTGCAGTTACCTATTATCGGAAGAACGTCGTATGGTCTTACTTGCTTTCTCTCCTCCCGTGGGTGTTAGCAGGGATTGTTGCAGGCTATTTTGTCCTGGATCAGGTGAATAGTGATCAGCTTAAACCTTTGATTGGAGTGCTGGTGCTGGCTCTAATTATTCTTCATTTCAGCCGGGAAAGGTTAGGGGAGAGGTTTAATCAGCTCTTGCCCGCATCCCTGTGGTTTACTGCATTAATGGGGATCCTCGCAGGGTTCACCACGATGATTGGAAATGCAGCAGGCGGAGTAATGGCCATCTATCTATTAGTGAAGGGTTTGCCGAAACAGGATTTTGTCGGTACGGGAGCCTGGTTTTTCTTGTTTGTGAATGTAATTAAAATCCCTTTCTATATTTATTTAGGATTGATTACATTTGAAACGATTACTTTTAACCTCTGGCTGATCCCTACCATTTTAATTGGTGCTATGATCGGGGTGAGAGTCCTCAAGCTGCTTCCGCAGAAAACCTTTCAAGTCCTTGTGTTAGGGTTTGCTGCGATTGGAGCGATTCGTCTTTTGTTTGGTTAACAAGCAGTCAAGTTACTTGCTGGAAAGTTTGAAGCAAAAATGAGGAGAGAGGGGTGCTCATGCTATTTCAAACGAGTCGATTAACTGTTCGATTATTAAAGGATCAGGATTATGAGTATTTTCAGCAAATGCAAAGCAGCCCAAATGTCATGAAGTTTATTTTAGGGCGTGCTAAAAGCCTGGAAGAAAACAGCGAGGAGTGGCAGCGGATTAGGGAGGAATATGCGAAGGAAGAACCTGAACTATTGGTCATGGCGGTTTGCAGAAATCAAAGCAGTGACTTAGTAGGTACGTGTGCCATAGTCAAGAATGATCAAGAGGAGTATGAAGTCGGCTATCGGTTTCTGGAAAGGTACTGGGGATGCGGAATTCGGCAGAGAAGTGCTGGAAGGATTAATAGGCTACGCCTTTTGGGAAATGAATCTGACTTCACTAGTGGCTTATGTTCATTTAAGTAATGGTTCATCAGTGAAAATACTTGATCAGTCCTCCAAGTATGTCACTTATGAGTTTATAGAGAAAGATACGAATGATGAAATACGAAAGTACAAACTAACCAAGCAGGAACATAGCAATCTTCAAAGCAGGCAGGAGTGAAAAAAAGATTTAATGAAAACCCGGTCCTTTTGACGGACAGGGGCCGGGTTCCGTTTCTTATTCATAAAGAATCTTTGAGACTGCGCCACTTTAATTAGCGTCGGTCCCCACCTAAGATGTCAAATAGTCCTCCGGCAATACTACCTTCGCCTTTTGAACCACCTTCTTTAGGCATGGCAGCGAATACCCGGCTTGCCAGGCGGCTGAATGGAAGAGACTGAATCCAGACTGTGCCGGGTCCTCTTAAGGTGGCATAGAATAATCCCTCGCCGCCAAACAAGGCGGTTTTCACTTTGCCTACATATTCGATATTATAATCGACTCCGCCGGTCATAGCGACGAGGCAGCCTGTATCTACACGGATGGTTTCCCCGGGGTTAAGTACACGTTTATGCATGGTTCCTCCGGCATGAATGAAAGCCAATCCGTCTCCTTCCAGCTTCTGCATAATAAATCCTTCGCCGCCAAAAAAGCCAGCTCCTATCTTTTTCTGGAATTCAATGCCGATCGATACCCCTTTGGCTGCGGCTAGAAAGGCATCTTTCTGGCAGATTAATCTGCCGTTCAGTTCGCTTAAATCCATAGGAATGATTTTTCCAGGATAAGGGGAGGCGAAAGCTACATGTTTCTTCCCGTTTCCTTCGTTGGTAAATGCAGTCATAAACAAGCTTTCCCCGGTAATCACACGTCTTCCAGCGCCGAATAATTTCCCCATAATCCCGCCGCTTTCGTTATCTGATCCATCTCCAAAGATCGTTTCCATTTGAATTTGGTCATCCATCATCATTAAACTTCCGGCTTCAGCAATCACGGTTTCCTCAGGATCAAGTTCAACCTCGACGAACTGCATATCATCTCCATAAAGTTTGTAATCAATTTCATGATTGTTCATTGTTTCTCTCCTTTCAAGAGTGGTTGTAAACTCTGCCGTTGCAGCGGCGGTGGGGTGCTTTTGAATTTGGTTAATTCTCTAACTCTTTTTCGCTTTCCTTTCTGGAAAATCCTCCTGCTTATTCGCTGAATTCGACTTTTTTCCATAAAAAAACCTGGATTCAGTTTGAATCCAGGAGTCAGATGGTTGTAATTATCGAGTTGTATTCGGCTGAATGACTGCCTTGTTGTCTTGTTCCGCTTCCTTGTCTTGTTCTGGAGTAGTGAGCTCATCTTTAGCTTCCATTGTCTTGTCACTTACGTCTTTAAATTCTTCTTTCGCGTCTTTAGCAGTAGAAAGCATATCTTCAGAGTCTTGTTTAATGCTTCTTGCCTGCTGTTTTAATTCTTGTCCTTCGTTGTCCAGGATTTCCTGTACGGTATTCACCACATCTTTAATGACTGTAGCCGTTCTTTTCACGCGTCCTAATACGTCATCCTTTTTACCGATAGGATCCTCTTTTACTTCACTAGTATACTGAGATACGGTATCTTTCGTATTTGAAGTGCGTTGTTTAAACTTTCTTCTTTCCTGAGGATCTTGAATAAGGACAAACGCTCCTCCGATTACTGCTCCCGCTAGAACGGCTAATGGTAGTTTCTTACTTCTTCTTTTTGCTGGTTGATTTACAGTTGAATTTTGAGTTTGCTGCATTTGATATACCCCTTTTCGAATAATTAGATTTCAAATTTGTATTCTTCATAACGTCTGCGATTCACTTACGCTTGCTTTTTTGCTTCAGACTGCAGGGAGGCTTTTGCCCTTTGGATTTGTTCGTGCTGCATCTTACCTGCATGGTAAAGCTTCACACGTTTTCTCTGCCATCTGTTTCGGTAATAGGAAGCAGAGCGATAGATTGACCGGCAGACATAGCCGGTAATAAACCCGGAAGTCAGTCCAAGCAATAGGCTGCTCTTTTGATTATTCATGAGAACCTTGTCCTGCAGCTGCTTCTTGATAAGCAGGAGAAGTTTTTTGACTGGTCTGTCCAGGCTGACTTGCTTCTTTCAAGGCCTTGCGTTTTTGTGAAAGGTAATACGTAAGAGCGATAGCCCCATAAATGCCGCGCCATCCTTCTTCGTTGATTTTACTTTCTCCCTCATGGGTGCTCTTCTTTACTGATTTACTCATATCGAGCATCGAGGAAGTTAGTTTTCTTGAAGATTCTCCAATATCCCCGACGATATAAAATAAGGGACTTAGACTTGCTATTTTTTCATTTACATCAGCGAGTGTATCATTACCCGTGTGTAAAATATTCGTCGTTTGTTTCATGACTCCGTCCAGCTGATCTGGAAGCTGCTGTACCGTTTTGTTTACTCCTCCAAGAACGCCGGCAAGATTATTCAGGGCGCGGATAAGAAAGATTGATACAATAGCGAAGGCAATGCCTATGATAAATACGCCAATACCTAAGAAATCCATTCTTTAACAGTCCTCCTCTACACTTTTCGTTGTTTGCGTTTCAGTTTTACATACATTTCTATTGCTGCATCTCCCCAGCGGATGGCTTTTGCCACTTGATCGTCTTTTTTATGCGAAGCGGTTGCTACGCTCTCTGTCATTCCCTGCAAGGAATGATTGACGTTTCCTACAGAGGATCCCACTTTATTTAAAGAATCAAACAAAGGGTTCAGTGATTCGCTTTTGTGCTGTACATCATCGGCAATCGCATTTGTTTTCTGTAATAAATGTTCGGATTCCGATGTAATTCCATCAATCTTGCCTTCTACCTTCTCCAATGTAGTGGAGACACTCTCCAGGGTTCCTGAAGCTGCTTTTAACGTTTTTACAACGAATATAGCAATGAGTGCAAAAGAAAGAGCAATAATTAATAGACTAATTGAAACCAATGACATGTCCATTAACCTCCTCGGCGTTGTTTCTATTGACATACCACAACTCAGAGATAACCAAACCCTTTCTATTCCAAGGGTAAGAACATTTGGGAGATTAGATCTAGCAAAAACGGGGATATAGATGGAAAGAGAGATTTACAGAAGGGAGTCCGCTGATGAAAAAGAAGCAGAGTTACGTCAAAGATGTAATTTCAGAATTTCAGAAAGACAACATACCGATCTTAGGCGCAGCACAAGCGTACCATTATCTACTGGCAATTGTTCCATTATTAATTCTTTTGCTGTCCATCCTGCCTTATTTGCAGATTGATCCGGATCAGGCAATGAGCTTCATGAAGAAAATTCTGCCAGGAGAAACCGCTGATATTTTCAAAGAAAATATCGTAAGCATAGTAGACAAGCCTAAGGGCGGCCTGCTTACTGTGGGGATCATCGGAACACTCTGGTCCGCCTCCAATGGAATGAACGCCTTTATCCAATCCTCAAATATTGCTTACAATGTGGAGGAAACCCGGTCTTTTATTAAAGTACGTTTATTGTCTATCGTACTAACGCTTGGAATGATTATCTCAATCGTCGTGGCGTTGGTTCTGCCGATTTTTGGAGGAGTCCTCACAAATGTGCTTGATTCGGTCTTTCACTTGCCTGATCAAACGGTGATTTTATTCCAAATCCTGCGCTGGGTGATTAGTATTGTTGTGATGGCCGCCATTCTACTGGCTCTTTACCATTTTGCTCCAAACAAAACTTTCCCTTTTTCTCATATTGTTCCGGGGGCGTTAATCACAGCCGCGCTCTGGCAGGTGATTTCTTTAGCCTTCTCCTTTTACGTGAGTAATTTTGGGAACTATTCTGCAACGTATGGAAGCCTTGGCGGACTGATTGTATTAATGCTTTGGTTTTTCTTAACAGGAATTATTCTTATGCTTGGAGCGGAAATTAATGTAGTCCACCACCGTCGAAAGGAAGAAGCGCATAGAGAAGTAGCGTAAGAATTCATTATTTTAAAAAAAGGAGAGGTACTAGTGACGTCCTTCAAAGAACAGAAACTGTATAATAATTGGGTAAAAGCTTGGAATGAAGATATAGATATTCTTGATGAAATCACAGCCAGGGACTGCCGTGTTCACCAAGCCAGAACAGATGGAGAATCTTCGCTGGATACACAAGGACCGGAAGCTTTAAAAGGAATCATCCAGGACGCGTGTGCGTTTTTTAACGATGTAGAAATGAAGGTCGAAGTCGGACCGGTTATAGATGAGCCCTACCTTTCAGCCCGCTGGAAATTCACCGGGATATATAATGGGAAAATGCCAGGTGCCAAAGCCAGAAGTGGAGAGGCTGTGGCTTTCAATGGCATGGATATTTTTCTTGTAGAAAATGGACGATTCAAAGAGTATTGGGTATCATCCGATGGAATTGACTTAATGAAGCAGCTCCAAATGATGGAGTAAGCAAAAAGCGTCTCGATCATAAAATGGTCGGTGCGCTTCTTTTTTTGTTCGTTGCGATAGAGACCATGGTTGTGGCGATAGCACTCTTTTCAAGGATCTTGAAAAGCTGATAGAAAGCAATTGATGAGATAGAACGAGAGGGCGAGTAGATAGCATCACCTTAGGATGCAATAGAGTTGAAATAAGCAGCGATATAAGAGAGATAAGGAAAGATAGATACTAAATTCGAATCGATAGTAAAAGGCAGCATTAATAGAGAGGATATTTCTGAGTCCCACTTACTGAAGAAATTGATTTCCATACTCTTTGTTAAAAATTGGTTTGGGCAAGAGTGAAAACGGGGATTTCCAATATAAAGGTAATTTCCAATGCCAAATATGTAAGCGCTTTACTTAAACGCACCTACCTCAAAACTATTAGTTTCGAGCTAATACACCAAATAATTGCATAAAACGACAAAAATTTCTGAAAATTTATTCACAAACGCAATTGTCAAAAAAGTTAGAAGAACTTATGATAGTTGTAAGCGGTAAAAAGTAAGTTTTTCACAAATAAGAGGATTTATTCTATCAGTGCAAAGGAGGAGTAGATGAAATGTCGAATCATACGTCTTTAGAAGAACATGATATCTATTTATTTCATCAAGGAAACCTTCGATACAGCTATCAGCTGCTTGGCTCTCATCTAGAAACGCAAGAGGGGGAATCAGGCGTACGATTTGCCGTTTGGGCACCAAACGCAAAACAAGTTAGCGTAGTGGGGGACTTTAACAATTGGGACGGCCGGGAACACTCGATGACCAAGATGAATGACAATGGCATCTGGCACGCGTTCATACCTGGACTTGAAAAAGGAACGATTTATAAATATGAAATTTTAACTCCTCATGGGCATTTACAGTTGAAGGCAGATCCGTATGCTTTCTCCAGCGAACTTCGCCCCAATACAGCGTCGGCTGTTTATCCTCTGCGTGATTACACCTGGCACGATAATGAATGGATGAAGAAAAGAGAGACGACCAATGTCTATGAATCTCCTATGTCGATTTATGAACTCCATTTAGGGTCATGGAAATATATTGAGCCAGAGGTTTACTATACATACCGGGAGTATGCAGATATGGTGATTCCGTATGTGAAAGACCTCGGCTATACCCATATTGAGTTACTTCCATTAACGGAGCACCCATTTGACCGGTCCTGGGGTTATCAAGCAACAGGATATTTCTCGGTCACTTCTCGTTACGGAACTCCTGATGATTTTCGATACTTTGTGGATCAATGCCACCAGAACGGCATTGGGGTTCTTCTTGATTGGGTTCCGGGCCACTTTTGTAAAGATGCGCATGGATTGCGGCGTTTTGATGGAGAAGCTCTCTATGAATATGCGAACCCAAGTAAAGCAGAAAAGACCCAGTGGGGTACGTTAACTTTTGATTTTGCGAGGAACGAAGTACAAAGCTTTCTCATTTCCAACGCTATTTACTGGTTGAAAGAGTATCACCTCGATGGTCTCCGCGTTGATGCCGTTGCCAGCATGCTTTATCTGGACTTTGGCAAGGAGGATGGAGATTGGGAGCTGAATGAACATGGTGGCCGAGAAAATATTGAAGCCGTTTCCTTTATTAAGAAGATGAATGAAGCGATCTATGAGGAAGCTCCTAATGTATTGATGATGGCTGAGGAGTCTACGTCATGGCCGCTTGTCAGCGCACCGACGTATATTGGCGGTCTCGGCTTTAATTATAAGTGGAATATGGGCTGGATGAACGACATGCTGAAGTACATGGAAATGGACCCGATCCACAGGAAGCATCACCATAACTTAATCACTTTTTCTTTAATGTACGCGTACTCTGAAAACTTTGTATTACCGATTTCCCATGATGAAGTCGTTCATGGAAAGAAATCGTTATTAAATAAAATGCCGGGAGATTATTGGCAGAAGTTTGCTAATCTTCGGTTGTTTTTAGCTTATATGTATGCCCACCCGGGCAAGAAGCTTCTATTTATGGGAGGTGAGTTTGGACAGTTCGATGAATGGAAGGACATGGAGGACTTGGATTGGGAGCTGCTGGATTATGATTCGCACGCCTCAACTTTAACCTACGTGAAACAGCTGCATCAGTTGTACCACGACGTTCCCTCCTTATGGGAGCTTGATCATGACGAAGGCGGATTCTCCTGGATTGATGCCAACAACTATGAGCAGAGTGTGATCTCCTTTGTGAGAAACAGCCGTTCATCAAACGACCAAATTGTGGTCGTATGTAACTTCACTCCAGTTGTATACCACGATTACAAAGTAGGAGTGCCAAAGCACGGTGCTTATAAGGAAATTTTCTCTAGTGATGCAGAAAACTTTGGAGGCTCTGGCCAAACCAATGGATTAGCCCTCGAAACGATTTCCGAACCGTGGCAGAACCAGGATCAGCATATAACCATGACCATCCCGCCATTAGCCGTAAGCTTCTTGAAGAGAACGTCTACCACAAAGGAGGAAAAATCATGAAAGGTAAAGAATGTGTAGCCATGCTGCTAGCCGGCGGCCAAGGAACAAGGTTGAAATCGTTAACAAAGAGAATTGCGAAACCTGCCGTTTATTTTGGAGGCAAATATCGAATCATTGATTTTCCCCTGAGTAACTGTACAAACTCTGGGATCGATACCGTAGGGGTATTAACCCAATATGAACCTCTTATTTTAAATAACTATATCGGGATCGGTTCCTCATGGGATCTGGACCGTAAATATGGCGGGGTCTCTGTACTGCCTCCGCACATGCAGTCAGAAGGCGGCGGATGGTATACAGGTACGGCCAACGCCATCTATCGGAATTTGAAATTCTTAAACCAGTATGATCCAGAGCATGTTCTCGTATTGTCTGGCGACCACATCTATAAGATGGATTACGGTGCCATGCTCGATTACCATAAAGGAAGCGGCGCGGACGCGACCATTTCTGTTATTGAAGTTCCATGGGATGAAGCCAGCCGTTTTGGGATCATGAACACGGATGATACAGGAAGAATCGATGAATTTGATGAAAAACCTGCACAGCCAAAAAGCAACCTCGCTTCTATGGGAGTTTATATTTTTAAATGGGATGTTCTTAAGCAGTATTTAATTGAAGACAATGAAAAAGAAGATTCTTCTCATGATTTCGGCAAAGACATTATTCCAGCTCTCCTTTATGATTATAAGAAATTAATGGCCTATACATTTGAAGGCTATTGGAAGGACGTTGGAACCGTCGACAGCTTATGGGCCGCCAATATGGACCTGCTTAAAGATGAACCCGGATTAAATTTAAACGATTATTCTTGGCGTATTTATTCTAAGAATCCGAACCAGCCGGCACAATACATCTCTCCTTGTGCGACCGTGCGAAATGCTCTGATTAATGAAGGCTGCCGGATCAACGGAACCATCGATACTTCTATTATCTTCTACGGTGTGGAAGTCGGAGAAAGCAGTGTAGTGAAAGACTCTGTCATCATGCCTGAAGTGAAAATCGGCAGGAATGTGAAAATCAACCGTGCCATTATAGCAAAAGGCAGTGTAATAGAGGACAATGCAGTGATTGGAGATCCGGCACCTGACAGTGAAATTACCCTAGTTGCAGATGAAGGAAGCGTTATGGCTTCAAGTTACGCCACCAATAGTTAAGAGGAGGATTCCATGGATCGAATAGCTGGTATTATAAACCTGGATCACGAACAGGATGTATTAGACGAACTCACTTATTTCAGATGCGGGGCCGCTGTGCCATTTGCCGGGCGATATCGAGTCATCGACTTTACCATATCCAATATGGCAAACTCTAGAATTGAATCTATCGCCGTATTTACGCGCAGAAAGTACCGGTCGCTGATGGACCATTTAGAACAAGGAAAAGCTTGGGATTTAGACCGTAAGCGCGGAGGCTTATTTATTCTCCCGCCGGACTGGAATGACCCTACAGATATTTCCCGCGGAGATTTACAGCACTTTCACAACAATATTGATTTCATTAACCGGACGCTTGCGGACTATATTATCGTGTCCGGTTCGCAGAACATCTGCAACATTAATTACCGGGATGTTCTCGAACAGCATAAAGAGTCCAAAGCGGATGTCACCGTTATTTACAAAGAGGTGGATGAACTTTATTCTGAACATCAGCATGCCCATAAACTGGACGTAGATGACAGTGGCAGAGTGACAGGCATCCACAATGATCTGCAAAACAGAAATATCTATATGGATATGTACATTATTGATAAGAGCCTGCTATATAATCTTATTGAAGAGTGTATCGCTCACGGCTGCTCTCATTTCTTTCTTGACGGGATTAAGGCGAAGATTAATGAATTGAAAGTTCACGCTTATGAATATAAAGGGGCGCATTCTCTGATCAATTCTGTGGAGAGTTACTATCGCAATAGCGCAAACCTCTTAAATCATAAGGAACATGATGATCTTTTTCGTGAAGATACTCCAATCTATACGAAGGTCAAGGATGAAGCACCATCAAAGTATTCGCATGATTCAAACGTAACAAATTCTTTAGTAGCGAATGGATGTATCATTGATGGCCACGTAGAAGATAGTATCTTATTTCGCGGAGTTAAAATAGCTAAAGGTGCGGTAGTTAAAAACTCGATCGTTCTACAGCGCTGTGAGATTGATAGTAATGCGGTGCTAGAGAACGTGATTTTAGATAAGAATTGTACGATAACACACGGGCGTACACTGATTGGTGCCCCTGAGAAACCATTTGTAGTAGCTAAGCAAAGAACGATGTAACTAAAAAAGAGGACTGTCAGAAGACATTATTCCGGCAGTCCTCTTCTCTTAATCATTGATAATTTTTGATCATTTAGAAGGAGTGGAAGTGGATGAACATTCTTATGGTAGGCTCTGAGTGCTCGCCTTTTATTAAAACAGGAGGACTTGCCGATGTGCTTGGTTCTCTTCCTCAGGCCCTGAAAGACGAAGGACAGGATGTAAGAGTCGTCCTCCCTAAATATGAAGAGATGAAGGGTGAATGGAAAGAGCAGCTGACTCTATTGCAGACAATGGACGTCCAGCTTGGCTGGCGGAACCAATATGCAGGGGTAGAATATATAGAATACGACGGTGTTACCTTTTATTTTATTGATAATGAATACTATTTTAAACGGTCTAATTTATACGGGTATGGGGATGAAGCTGAACGGTTTGTATTCTTTAACCGTGCTGTGCTAGAAATGGTCCGCACGCTTGACTGGAAACCTGATGTTCTTCACTGTCATGATTGGCATGCTTCTCTGATCCCTGTTTACTTAAGGACACATTATCAGAATGATGAAAGACTCGCAGGTATGAAAACCGTCTTTACGATTCATAATTTAAAATATCAAGGGGTCTTCGCAGATTCAGTGCTTCACGATTTAATGGATTTCGATGAATCTATGAAAACAGATGAAAGTTTCGAATTCTTTGGCGATATTAACTTTATGAAGGGGGCGCTGAATTACGCAGACTTTATTACAACGGTCAGCGAAACTTATGCGAAAGAGATTCAAACCTCTTATTATGGGGAAAACCTAGACGGAGTACTGCGAAAGCGTTCGGATGAATTAATCGGGATTGTCAATGGGATTAACGATCAGGATTATAATCCAATGAAAGATGAGGCGCTGGCCTTTCCTTACCGTAGTTCTTTAATTAAGAAGCGTCAAAATAAAATTTGGCTCCAGCAAGAACTTGGGCTGCCTGTTAACAAGGATGTCCCAATGATTGGTATCGTTTCTAGACTCGTCGAACAAAAAGGGTTTGATTTGATAGGCCGTATTATTGATGAACTTTTATATCATGAGGATGTTCAAATTGTTCTTCTTGGAACAGGTGAATATCATTATGAACAATTGTTTCAGTGGACCCAGGACCGCCATCCGGAGAAGATGTCTGCGAATATTACTTTCTCAGACCGGCTGTCCAGACAGGTGTATGCAGCGAGCGATATGTTCCTCATGCCTTCCCGTTTTGAACCATGCGGAATCGGGCAGTTGATTGCTTTGCGCTATCTTTCAGCACCGATCGTGAGGGAAACGGGCGGACTTGTCGATACTGTTCACCCTTTTGAGCTGGAGACAGGGGAAGGGAATGGGTTCAGCTTCACGAATTATAATGCGCATGACATGCTTTATACCATAAGAAGATCTCTGGCGCTTTATCAGGATAAGGCAGCATGGCAGTTACTAGTGAAGAACATGATAAAAAGTCAATTTTCCTGGAAACTATCAGCAAATCAGTATTTAGAATTGTATGAAGCGATGTTCGAGTAGTGGAGCCTGATTGGAGGAAGCTGTATGTTCAAAGGTAAAGAGGATTTTAAACAAGCTTTTTGTGAAAAGCTGGAAACAAAGCTTGGCAAACAGGTAGACATGGCCACAGAGTTGGATGCTTACAGGGCTTTGGGGTCCCTTTTAAAGGACAAAATCAGCAAAAATTGGCTTCGAACAAACCTGGAGCATGAGAAAAGCCAGCAGAAGCAAGTCTATTACTTCTCTATGGAATTTCTTATGGGCCGGCTGCTGGGAAACAACTTACTTAATATGCAAGTACTATCCATGGTGCAAGAAGGGCTGGCTGATTTAGGACTTGATCTTACTAGTTTAGAAGAATCAGAGAATGACCCCGGACTTGGCAACGGAGGTCTTGGACGGTTAGCGGCATGTTTCTTAGACTCGCTGGCATCCCTCGGTCTTGCTGGTCATGGCTACGGAATCCGGTATAAGTACGGAATGTTTGATCAGCGTATCATTGACGGTTATCAGGTAGAACTGCCGGATCACTGGCTTTCGAAAGAATTTGTCTGGGAGGTCCGTCAGCCAGGGGATGCCGTTGAGGTACGCTTTGGCGGTGAAGTTCATGGAGTGAAAGATGAGCAGGGAAATCTAACATTTGAGTATTCAAATTATGACCGTGTTAATGCGGTCCCTTATGATGTCCCGGTAGCAGGCTATAACAATGAAACGGTCAACACGTTAAGATTATGGTCTGCAGAAGCAACCGAAGAGGATACCCTGTTAAGAGCTTTTAATCACCAGCAGGAATATAACGACTTTCTTGCTCATAAACGGTCGCTTGAGTCCATCTCGGAATTTCTATACCCGGATGATTCTAATGAAGAAGGAAAACAGCTCCGTTTGAAACAGGAGTACTTTCTTGTGTCCGCTGGTGTCCAAAGTGCGGTCAGAGCCTTTGAACGTCTGGAACTCCCTTGGTCTTCTTTTTCAGAGAAGGTGGCCTTGCATATTAATGATACTCACCCAGCTCTTGTCATTCCGGAACTTATGCGAATATTAATGGATGAGAAACATTTGGGATGGGAAGAGGCATGGGAGATTACTCAATCTTCTGTGTCCTATACGAATCACACTACATTAAGTGAAGCTCTGGAAACATGGCCTGTTGGTCTTGTTCGTTCCTTGCTGCCGCGGATTTTCATGATCATTAATGAAATCAATGAGCGTTTTTGTGAAATGCTTTGGAACAAGGATCCAGGTAATTTTAACCGGATTGCCAGTCTTGCGATTATCGCAGACGGACAGGTGAAAATGGCGCACTTATCGATTGTGGGAAGCTACAGTGTCAATGGCGTAGCGAAGCTTCATACGGAAATACTTAAAACACGCGAAATGAAAATATTTTATGAAACGTTTCCTGAACGATTTAATAATAAGACTAATGGCATTACCCACCGTCGCTGGCTGATGCATGCGAATCGTCCGCTTTCCCAGTTAATTACGGAAACAATTGGTGAAAGCTGGAAGGAGAAACCTGCTCAATTAACTGATCTGCTTAAGCATAAAGAAGACACGTCCCTGCTTGAGGAAATTGGCACGATTAAACAGAATAATAAACACAGCTTTGCTGAATTTGTCAAAGAGAATACGGGAATTGTGGTGGATCCATCTTCCATATTCGATGTCCACATTAAACGTTTGCATGGATATAAACGCCAACTGTTAAATGCCCTTCATATTATGTATTTATATACGAAACTTAAGGCGGATCCTACGTTTGATATGGTGCCAAGGACATTTATTTTTGGAGCGAAATCGGCCCCTGCCTATCATTTTGCAAAGAAAGTAATCAAATTGATCAATACCATTGCTGATGTCGTCAATAACGATGCAGATGTGAAAGACAAGATTAAAGTTGTATTCCTTGAAAACTATTCCGTATCACTTGCCGAAAAAATTATTCCGGCCACAAACGTCAGCGAACAAATTTCGACAGCCAGCAAAGAAGCCTCTGGAACGGGGAACATGAAGTTAATGATGAACGGCGCTGTCACTCTTGGGACATTAGACGGGGCCAATGTCGAAATTTATGACTCTGTTGGGAACGATAACATCTATTTATTCGGGTTAAGCTCTAAAGAAGTATTAGAATATTATCGCACAGGTGCTTATTCATCAAGACAGGTGTATGAATCGGATGAACGTGTTCGGAACACGCTGGATCAGCTGATTCATTACAGCCCATTCTCGAGAGGAGAAACTGAGTTTCAGGACATTTATGATTCTCTTGTGACTTATAATGATGAGTTCTTTGTGCTTAAAGATTTTGCAAGTTACATTGACGCGCAGCAAAAGGTAAATCAGGACTTCCAAAACTCCAACCAATGGAATAAGAAAAGTTTAGTGAACATTGCTCATTCCGGGAAGTTCTCAAGTGATCGTACAATTGAGGAATATGCCTCAAGCATTTGGGGAATAAAGCCCGTAAGTACGGTTAGGTAATACTTCTAGAGGGAGGAGTTTAGGTGAAGCAGCAGGATATTTATCATAATAGCTTTAATCAAAAATACAGAGAGCCCTTCGGTGCTGCCCCGAAAGGCTCAAATGTTTCATTAACCATCGACGTTCATACCCGCCACCAAGTCTCACGAATAGTCCTTCACTATATCTACGATCGAACGGATAAAGAACACACCAAGGAATTAGATATTTATAGTGAAGAGCATCAGTATAATTCCTACGAAACGACCATAGTTATGCCGAAAGATCCTCAGCTTGTCTGGTATTATTTTGAAATAGAGATGGATGGGCAGACTTGTTTTTACGGAAGAGAAAACATAGAAGAAAGCGGAGAAGGGATTGTTTATCCCCAAGTTCCTCCGTCCTGGCAGATTACAGTGTTTGATGAGGATTATCAAACACCAGGGTGGTGGAGACACGGAACGATGTATCAAATTTTTCCGGATCGCTTCTATTCTTCAGGAAAGTTAGATTTAGAAAAAGCTCCAAAGACCAGCTTA
This sequence comes from Halobacillus rhizosphaerae, assembly GCF_046719735.1. Lineage (NCBI taxonomy): Bacteria > Bacillati > Bacillota > Bacilli > Caryophanales > Bacillaceae > Halobacillus > Halobacillus rhizosphaerae. Next base: position 20,079 of record NZ_JAUTWQ010000032.1, on the reverse strand, counting down.
ATGCACACGCATTGGGAGAACGATCCGGTTTATATTAGAAATGCTCGCGGAGAAGTGATTCGCTGGGATTTCTTCGGTGGAAATATTAAAGGCATTATCGATAAATTGGATTATATACAATCACTAGGCACCACGGTTATCTACTTGAACCCTATATTTGAAGCGGAAAGCAACCACCGTTATGATACAGGCGATTACCATACGATTGACCCTCTGTTAGGGACGAATGCAGAATTTGAGAAGCTGGTAAAAAAAGCTGCCGATCGTAATATGGAAGTTATGCTGGATGGGGTATTTAGTCATACGGGAAGCAATAGTATCTATTTCAATCAAAAAGATGAATATGATTCGGTCGGTGCCTATCAGTCACAGGAATCTAAGTATTACCCGTGGTACACCTTTTACAATTATCCCGATGACTATGAAGCCTGGTGGGGGGTCGGTACACTCCCTACGCTTAACAAATCAGACGAAAGCTACCAGAACTTCCTGATTCACGATGAAGATAGTGTCATTAAACATTGGCAGAAAGCAGGAATAAAGCATTGGCGCCTGGATGTAGCCGACGAGCTCACAGATGATTTGATCCGCCAGATTAATCAGCAGCTAAAGAAAGAAGATGACAATAGTGTTCTTCTTGGCGAAGTGTGGGAAGATGCTTCCAACAAATCCGGCCATGGTAACAGAAGAGACTATTTCCTTGGCGGTGTGCTTGATTCTGTCATGAATTACCCTTTAAGGCAGCTGATGCTGGGATTTATTAAAAATGAGTTAGATGCTTATTACATTGAACGCCGCTTGATGACCTTGCGGGAGCACTATCCAAAGCAATACTTCTATTCGCTCATGAATATGTTGTCCAGCCATGATGTGGAGCGGGTGAAAACACTCCTCCATGACTTCCTCCCTGATGATTTAGCGCCGGAAGAGCAGTCCAAGATCGCAAACGAACAAATTAAAGGTTTAAGCCTATGGTTATACTGCTTCCCAGGGGTTCCTTCCCTTTACTATGGGGATGAAGCCGGTGTCAGTGGAGGCGCTGACCCTGATAATCGAAAACCATACCCATGGGGTAGAGAAGAAAAAGAACTCCTTTCCTGGTACAAAAATCTTGGGAAGTGGAGGAAGAAGCATCCTTCTTTACGAACAGGAAGCTGGAAGCCTCATGCCTTGCACAAGGATGTATTTGGTTTTGAGAGGTGGAACGCCAAGGGTGTAGACGAATTTGGCCAGAACACGAAGGATGAGCACTTTGTATACTTGATCAATCGAAACTATAAAGAAGAAAGAAAGGTCACAATGCCGCTTCGCAAGGGCAAGTGGCAGCATATGAGAAAGAAGAATGTACTGAATGTTAACCAGAGGAAATTAACAATTACCCTTGGTCCGAGTGAAAGTATTCTGCTTCGGCATATGCATTAGTACATAACCTGGCTCTTAAGTGAGTCAGGTTATTTTTTTCTAGTTTGGGTAAGGAGGGGATTCAGTCATTTGCAAGTCTATTAAACCGTTATTGTCTGAATCTTCTAAAGATGTTCCACGTGAAACATTATTTTCTAAATAAAGGAAAATTAAGCTATTGATTTAAAATTCACCATCACTCCTCTATAATGTGGGAAAGTGAAAATGAAGGAGAGGCTTATGAACTCATATCATCAAAATTTAACAGCCAAATATAAACAAGAGAATGAACATAAAGGACGGTTACTCATTAGCTGTCCAGATCAACCAGGAATCGTCTCAGCTATTTCAAGATTTTTGTATGAAAACCAGGCAAATATCATTGAGTCCAGTCAATATACGACCGATCCTGAAGATGGCACCTTCTTTATGCGGATTGAATTTGAATGTGAAAAGCTGAAAGAGAAAGAACTGGAATTCAAGGACAAGTTTGCGGCAGTTGCCCAATCCTTTTCAATGAATTGGAAGTTTACATGTGTCAGTGATGTGAAGAAAACCGCGATTTTCGTTTCTAAAGAACTTCACTGTCTTCGTGAATTGCTGTGGGAATGGCAGAGCGGAGACTTAATGACGGAAATTTCTGTAGTTATTAGTAATCATGATGACGCACGGGAGATCGTAGAATCCTTTGATCTCCCCTTCTATCATATTCCGGCCAATAAAGAAATTCGGAAAGAGGCAGAAGCAGACCAGCTAGCATTACTTGAGAAATATGACGTAGACCTGATCGTGTTAGCAAGATATATGCAAATTCTGACGCCTGACTTTGTGTCTTCTCACCCATCACAAATTATTAATATCCATCACTCCTTTTTACCGGCATTTGTGGGAGCTAATCCTCATAAGCGTGCCTACGAGCGCGGTGTGAAATTAATAGGGGCCACTTCTCATTATGTGACTAATGATTTAGATGAAGGTCCAATAATAGAACAGGATATTATGAGAGTGGACCACAGGGATAACGTAAACGATTTGAAAAAGATCGGACGATCCGTGGAACGAAGTGTGCTTGCCCGAGGAGTTAAGTGGGACTTAGAGGACCGGATCATAGTTCACGAGAATAAAACGATTGTATTTTAACAACATTTACCTGCTCATTTTCGAGCGGGTACCCTTATAATTAGGTATAGCTGGGAAAGGAGCTGGAAATATGGGATTTTTAGATGGATTAATGGGTAACGCCAGTGAAGTAGACCAGGATAAGGTAGAGAAAGAATTAGCAGGGCTTTTAATAGATGGAGAAGACTTTCAAACGGGTTATAAAATAATTAGAGACTTGTTTATTTTCACTAATAAACGGTTGCTTTTAATAGATAAACAAGGGATGTCTGGTAAGAAAGTAGATTATCATTCTATTCCTTACAAGAGCATTACTCATTTCAGTGTCGAAACTGCCGGCAGCTTTGACCTGGATTCCGAGTTAAAAATCTGGATCTCTGGTACAAGTGTGCCAATAGAGAAAACCTTTAAGAAAGATAGTCCTGTTAACGAGGTTCAGAGAACACTGGCCAAGTATGTGCTATAAAATTCTATGGAAAAAGCGGCGCAAGCAAATGCTTGCGCCGCTTTTTTATACTTTAAAACTTTTTATTTAGTCAGGCATATAGCTTGCAGAAAACACGGTTTGGGTGAGGTTGTTTAGATAGTGAATGAACCTTCGGCCACGAACGTCCAGTATAAATGTGGAGGACGTTTTTCCATAAGGGTTCTGATCTATCTGGCTTTCCCCGGTCTCCCGAAAACCAAAGAACTTCAGCAGTTCATGGAATGAAGGGGCGGAGGTAGAGATGATCATTTTTCCTCCCGTCAAAAGTAAAGGAAATAAATGATAGAGAAGAAGCAACCCGGTCTCTGTGTCTTCTGGATTCTCACAGGCGGTCATCCTAATATACCAGCCAGGATAAGCATCATGGGTGCCAGTGAATTCTTTCTCTTCCATCATGGAGAGCCCATTAAAGAAACTGCTTGCTGTTGGATGTACCTTGAGCTGTTTGATAGTTTCCTTGCAAATCGGAAGAGTAGTAGACAGACCAAGGGTTTCACCGGCTTCATTCTTAACCAGTTGGCAGGCTGGGTAACCATTGTCCTTCACAGATCCTGTGCTTACCCATCTCCTGTTCTGATCGGGGTAAGCAAGTTTTAACGCCTTCATTTCCTCTTTAAGCTTGCTCAAAGAATCGGGGAGTTGATGAACCAGCGTATCCAGTTCATCAAAATGATCAAGATCGAACGATTGTATTTCTTTTTTTACTGTAGAGGAAGAAGCGAATAACTCTGAGTGATTTACTTCTTCTCTTATATGATGCAAATATTCCTGCAGATTCCTATCTGTGAGCTCTTTCATATCCATTCTATGCAAGTAATAGAAGGCACTCTGCTTACGAAGTCTGTGCTCTTGTTCAGGATTTCGATCACGGAACTCTTTTGAAAGTGCCAATCTTACGGATTCATGAACCGTCCATCCATGATTCGATTGTTTAACAAAAGGCAAAGCAGTAAGTCTGGAATAAGCAGAAAGGGAAACGTTATTTTTTAATACGTAGGACAGCACGGTGTGATCAAACTGGCGGAGAACTGATGCCGCTTGAATCAGGTCAAGATCTTCCTTATGCGAGCATTTATCCAGCCATTCCTTAACAAGATGTGCCAGCCGATCAATCTTATTTTCAGGATAAAGATAAGCAGCTGGCATGTGTCTGTGCGCGAGACGTGCTAATGACAATAACAATGGATTCCCTTGAGTCACGCCCCAGAAGTTCTTCAGTACTTCCTGTCTCTTTTCTCCTTCTGTATCTTTCAAATACCTGCAGGTTTCATCATAATTAAACCCTGTCACTTGCAGCTGAGTAATAGGAAGGTCGGCTTCTTTCTCACCAAGCCAGCCTTCTGTTAACGGATGGCGTCCAGCAAGAACGATCATCACGTTGGTAGGAAGGTGGTTTATAAAAACTTCCCGAAACCAGCGGTCTAATTCTCCTATCCTTTCATAATTATCAACGGCTACAACAATTTGGTACACCTTTGCCGCATTTCTAATAATATGAAGGCAATCCTCCAGACCGAGTGATTGAGCGGTATGAGGCGGTCGGATGTGGAGTTTAGTTGAAATCAGTGCAATCATTTGCTCCGCAAGGAATGATGGAGAATGGATAAAGTCATCGCTGTTCAAGTTGAAAAAAACGACATCGTCCATCGGTTGCGTCACTTTCTGAAAAGCGTGTAGCAGCGAGGTTTTTCCAATTCCAGCCGTACCGTAAATGTGTAGAAGCTGTTTGGTCTTCCTGCTGTCCTGCAAGACTTCTTGAAAACGTTCGGTTTCTCTATTCCTGCCTGTAAAATAATCTTTCTTTACATTCGAAAGAACAGTCGCCATTCCATTATGAACGGGATCCCTACCCGAATCAGTAACCCACACTTTTTATTCCTCCTCTATCCTAATTAAACTTGACCCTTTAAATCGTGCTGAGGAACGTGGCTGATAGGGAACTTCTTAACTCCATGGACACTAGTAAACTCGCAGGTTGGTGACTTTATAATAGAGAGCAATATATTTCATATTAACAGAAAATTCAGATAAATTCAATAGTTTTTTTAAGACGAGCCCTTATATGATCTTGGTTTTACTCTCTAATCATATCTACTCTTAAAGTATCAATTCATGCCAAATACTATTTAAAGACTGAGAAAAATTTTATCAGGAAAAAGCGAGTAAAAGAAATAATTTTTAAAAAATTTAAGTTCGTATTGGTGAAAAAAATGTGTGCGCTTACATCATTAATCTGATAGCTCTTGATCCTTTTTCACATTTGTAAATTTTTCACTAATTTCAAAGAAAACGTGCTTGAACACCGGTACGAAAGCGTGAATCATAGGATTTTTCATGCTATACTAGTAAAAAACTGAAAAAGACAGAATTTTAACACTTTTCATCATGCTTATCAGCTTGGTTGATAAACAGAGGAGGACGTCGTCATGGAAAAGCATGGATATCCTGTCGCACAGGGATTGTACAATCCTGAGAATGAACATGAAGCGTGCGGTATAGGAATGATCGCAAATATTAATGGAACAAAATCACATAGTATTGTTGAGAATGCCATTACCATTCTTTGTAACCTGGAACACCGAGGCGGCCAGGCGGCCGATGTAAGTACAGGGGATGGTGCTGGAATCTTAACTCAAATTCCTCACTATTTCTTCCAAAAACAGTGTGAAAAAGAAGATATAGAACTTCCGGGAGAAGGCGAATATGGGATTGGGATGGTTTTCCTTCCCCAGGACCACTACACCCGTGTGAAGTGTCGTGAAGTGTTTGAAAGAATTGTTGCTGAAGAAGGTCAGAAATTCCTGGGCTGGAGAACGGTCCCCGTCAACGATTCCTTTGTTGGTGATGATGCGAAAAAGACGAAACCATTTATTCGTCAGGCTTTCGTGGCTCCGGCCGATGATATGGAAAGCACACTCGCTTTTGAAAGAAAGCTTTATATCATAAGGAAACGCACAGAGATTGAGATTTCTGTAAAAGAAGGCAATGATGACTTTTATATCAGCAGCTTGTCAACGAATACGATTGTTTACAAAGGGATGCTGATTCCGGAACAATTGGATTCTTTTTATATTGACCTCAATCACCCCGACTTCAAATCGGCGCTCGCTTTAGTCCATTCCCGCTTTAGTACAAATACGTTCCCAAGCTGGAAACGGTCACACCCTAACCGGTTTACCATCCATAATGGCGAATTTAATACGATTAGAGGAAACGTGAATTGGATGAGAGCCCGTGAAGTGCTCTGCGAATCAGAATACTTTAATGAAGAGGATTTACAAAAGGTCCTTCCCGTTATTGATTCCAATGGCAGTGACTCTTCTATGTTCGATAATGCATTTGAATTCTTATACTTATCCGGCCGCTCGCTTGCTCACACAGCAATGATGATGGTCCCAGAGCCATGGTCTAATGATGACTCGATAAAGGAAGAAAAGAAGAATTTCTACGAATATCATAGCTGCCTGATGGAACCATGGGACGGTCCGGCTGCCCTTGTGTATACCGACGGAAAACAGATTGGGGCTTGTCTAGATCGTAATGGACTGAGACCTGCACGCTACTATATTACGAAGGACGGAATGATTGTTCTTGGTTCAGAAGTAGGGGCACTGGACATTTTTGCGGACGATATTCTTCATAAAGACCGTCTGCATCCTGGGAAAATGCTGCTTGTTGATCTGGAAAAAGGCGAAATTATTCCAGATGATCAGATTAAGCTTGAAACTGCTAAAGAACAGCCTTATGACAAATGGCTGGAGGAATATAAATTTGAATTAAATGATCTTCCAGAGCCTGCCGATCAGCCGGAAGAAACGATCAAAGACTTGGTCGATCATCAGCTTGCTTTTGGCTATACCAAGGAAGAATTAAATAAGATTCTTATTCCATTAGTCTCGGATAAAAAAGATCCTGTAGGTTCTATGGGGTACGATTCACCGCTTGCAGTGCTGTCTAAAAAGCCTCAGCTTCTTTACAGCTACTTTAAACAGCTGTTTGCACAAGTAACGAATCCGCCTATTGATGCCATTCGGGAAAAGATCGTTACCATGGTAGAAACCACAATTGGAGCGGAAGGTAATCTTGTCGATCCTAAACCGGAAAGCTGCCGGCAGATCCGACTTCAAACCCCTATCCTTTCGAATCAGGAATTAGAGAAGCTCCGCCAGCAGAACATTGAAGGCTTTGAAACGGAAACGTTCTCTATGCTTTTTGATGCTGTTGAAGGACAAAATGAAATGGAACAAGCTCTTGATCAATTATTTGAACAGGCAGATCGAGCTGTTAAAGAAGGAAAAACGTTACTGGTACTCTCAGACCGCGGCGTTGATTCCAAGCAGGCAGCCATTCCTGCCCTGCTTGCAGTATCCGGCTTGCACCATCACTTGATCCGTCAAGGTACCCGGACGAAAGTAAGTATTTTGCTGGAATCGGCTGAACCACGTGAGGTTCACCATTTCGCTGCTTTACTTGGTTATGGGGCAGAAGCAATTAATCCTTATTTAGCCTATGAATCTCTGAATGATCTCTTGAAAAAAGGTGAAATTGCCTATGATCACTTGGACGATGCGGTTCAGCAGTTCATTCAATCGGTCACGGATGGAGTTATTAAAGTTCTGTCTAAAATGGGTATTTCTACCATTCAGAGTTACCGAGGAGCACAAATCTTTGAAGCGGTTGGAATTCATCCCGATGTAATCGAGAAATATTTCACTCGTACAGCTTCAAGACTTGGCGGTATCGACATGAACATGATCGAAAAAGAAGTATTAATGAGACATAAACAAGCCTTCGGAGAACATCGCTCAGCAGAAAAATCGCTCGACTCTGGAGACGATTTCCAATATCGCAGTAATGGAGAGGATCATCAGTACAATCCGAAAACGATCCACACCCTGCAGCATGCGTGCCGTACAAATAACTATCAATTGTTTAAAGAATACTCAAAAATGCTGACCGATGAAACGAATAACCTGCAATCATTAAGAGGTTTGCTATCCTTTAAGGAACGCTATTCTATTCCCATTGATGAAGTCGAGTCCGTAGAAGATATCTGTAGAAGATTTAAGACAGGGGCCATGTCTTACGGTTCCATCAGTCAGGAAGCTCATGAATCTCTGGCTATTGCAATGAACCGAGTAGGCGGACGAAGTAATACAGGCGAAGGCGGGGAAGATCCTGGCCGTTTTACTCCAGAAGAAAATGGCGATCTGAAACGAAGCTCCATTAAACAGGTAGCTTCAGGACGGTTCGGCGTCTCCAGTCATTATCTTGTGAACGCAGATGAGATTCAAATAAAAATTGCCCAGGGTGCAAAACCAGGGGAAGGCGGTCACCTTCCGGGCAAAAAAGTTTATCCTTGGATTGCTGAAGTCCGCGGATCTACGCCAGGGGTGGAGTTAATCTCCCCGCCGCCGCACCACGATATTTATTCAATTGAAGATTTAGCTGAACTGATTCATAACTTGAAAAACGCCAACCCTAAGGCGAGAGTCAGCGTTAAGCTGGTGTCTGCTGTAGGAGTGGGTACGATTGCTGCCGGAGTTGCTAAGGGCCGCGCCGATTTAGTATTAATCAGCGGCTATGATGGCGGTACAGGGGCAGCGCCTAGAACCAGCATTAAGCATACAGGACTTCCATGGGAAATCGGTCTTGCTGAAACTCACCAGACCTTGCTTCTCAATCGCCTGCGCGACCGTATAGTTGTTGAAACCGATGGAAAGATGATGACTGGCCGGGATGTGATTATTGCGACATTATTAGGTGCAGAGGAATACGGATTCTCAACTGCCCCTCTAGTGGTTCTTGGCTGCGTGATGATGCGCGTTTGTCACTTGAATACCTGTCCGGTTGGAGTAGCGACGCAGGACCCTGAATTAAGAAAGAAATTCATGGGAGACCCAGAACACGTGGCGAATTTCATGCGATTTGTCGCAGAAGAGACGCGTGAGCTGATGGCAGAATTAGGATTTAGAACGATTAATGAAATGGTCGGACGTTCCGATGCGTTAGAAGCGAACGACGCGATTGATCATTGGAAAGCCAAAGGTGTGGACCTTTCTGCTCTTCTTTATCAGCCGGAAGTGAAAGAAAATGTCGGTCATTATGCGATGTTTGAGCAGAATCATGGACTGGAAAAAACGCTCGATGTGGAAGAAATTCTTCCTCTTTGCAAGAAAGCTATTGAAAACCGTGAACCCGTGGAAGGAACCGGGTCCATTCGAAATATAAATCGGGTAACAGGAACCATTCTAGGCAGTGAAATTACCAAGAGATACGGAGAGGATGGTCTTGATGAAGATACCATCCGCCTGACTTTCAAAGGTTCTGCCGGGCAGAGCTTTGGTGCCTTCATTCCTAAAGGGATTACCCTCCGTCTTGTGGGAGATGCCAATGACTATGTCGGAAAAGGGTTATCAGGCGGAAAAATTATTGTCCATCCTTCCCCGAGGTCGACCTTTAAACCTGAAGAAAACACAGTGGCAGGCAATGTCTGCTTTTATGGGGCTTCAGGAGGCGAGGCCTATATTAATGGTTTCGCTGGAGAACGCTTTTGTGTGAGAAACAGTGGAGCGGAAGTCGTTGTTGAAGGTGTTGGAGATCATGGCTGTGAATATATGACAGGCGGCAAAGTCGTCGTCATTGGACCAACCGGCAGGAACTTTGCTGCAGGGATGTCAGGCGGAGTCGCTTATATTCTCGAAGATCCAACGGTTCCTTTTGAAACGAAATGTAATCGGGAGCTCGTATATATTCAAGAGCTTTCCGAGGACAAAGAAATTAAGGAACTCTACGGCATGCTGCAGAAGCATGCGGAGTATACGAATAGTCCTCAGGCACAGCGGATATTGGAGAACTGGGAAGCGTACGTGCCAAAATTCAAGCGGGTTATTCCAAAAGCTTACCTTGAGATTCAAGAACGTATTAAAGACTTAAAAGAAAGTGGTTTAAATAAATTTGATGCAGAAATGACGGCATTTGAAGAAAGCAAAAAGCCAGTACAGGTCTAATTTACAAGGAGGGATACGATGGGGAAGCCAACAGGATTTATGGAGTATGAGCGTCAAACGCAGCCAGAGCGAGATCCATCGACACGAACGAAAGACTGGAAGGATTACACGCTCCCCATGTCAGACGAAGAAGTCCAGAAACAGGGGGCACGCTGTATGGATTGCGGTGTACCCACCTGTCATACGGGAATGGAAATCGAGGGTTCTACCACCGGATGTCCAGTGAACCACCTTATTCCAGAATGGAACGATCTTGTCTATCGCGGTCAATGGAAAGAAGCTCTGAAGGTAGAGCATGAAAAAAATAATTTTCCGGAATTTACAGGTATGGCATGCCCAGCCCCTTGTGAAGGAGCCTGTGTACTGGGAATTAATGAGCCCCCGGTTGCCATCAGAACCGTTGAACGATCCATTATCGAAAAAGGATTCGACGAAGGATGGGTAGTGCCTGAGCCTCCTAAAACACGAACGGGTAAAAAAGCTGCTGTAGTTGGTTCCGGCCCTGCCGGACTTGCGGCAGCCGCCCAGCTGAACAAAGCAGGACATACCGTGACTGTATTCGAACGTGCCGATCGTGTCGGAGGACTCTTAACTTATGGTATCCCGGAAATGAAACTTTCTTATTCTGTAGTAGAGCGGCGTATCAATATCCTCGAACAAGAGGGAATTAAATTTGTTACGAATACGGAAGTGGGTAGAAATTATCCTGTTTCCCGCCTGCGTGAAGAATTTGATTCTATTGTTCTCTGCGGCGGCGCAACCGTACCAAGAAATATCGATGCCGAGGGAAGAGGATTGAGAGGCATCCATTACGCCATGGATTTCCTCCATGCCAATACGAAAAGCCTGCTGGATACGAACCATCAGGATGAGAATTATATCTCAGCAGAAGGCAAGGATGTCATTGTCATTGGCGGTGGCGACACGGGCACCGATTGTATTTCTACCTCTATCAGACATAATTGTAAAAGCTTAACTCAGTTTGATATTTATGATAAAAAAGGTGAAGATCGAGATGACTTAAATAACCCTTGGCCGCAATACCCGATTATTCACCGTGTAGAATATGGGCAGAAGGAAGCGGCAGCCTCTTTGGGCAGAGATCCACGTGCTTTTGCCGTCATGACCAAGAAATTCGTAGGGGATGAAAAAGGGCGCATCAAAGAAGTTCATACAGTCAATGTGAAGCTTACCTTTGATGAACACGGAAACCGCAGCCGTGAAGAAATCCCGGGTACTGAAAAAGTCTGGAAAGCTGATTTAGTGCTGCTTGCGATCGGATTCACCGGTCCAGAACAGGACTTGATCGATAAACTCGGAATTGAAACCGAACAAAAATCGACTGTTAAAGCTGAATATGGTGATTATAAAACCAACGTGGAAGGAATTTTTGCCGCAGGAGATATGAGAAGAGGCCAAAGCCTGATTGTCTGGGCTATTAATGAAGGCAGAGAAGCCGCGAGAGAGTGTGACCGCTATCTAATGGGGTCTACTCAGTTACCATAAATACACTACTACACAGCTCATTTGGATGGAGTCCATTCAGGTGGGCTTTTTCTTTTGGTATCAGCTTTAATTCAGAAGGGGGAAGAGTTTATTCGTTTACATAAGAAGGAAAGAGAGAGGTTTCCCGTAGGACTCTTTTGTAAATGAACGGCACTTCGATTCCTTATTCATATTTCACCAATTTTTGTCAAACTACCTCCAAATAATGATAGAATAGTTAGTATATTCATAAGTTATGAAAAGTAAAGAGAGGGAGATGAATAGTGGATAATCAGCAGACAAAGACTTTTGGAGAGCTCTTAGACAGTACCTTTCAAATTGTAAAAGAAAATTTCAGCAGGCTTTTTTTCATTTTACTTATTTTAATCGGTCCGGTATTTGTCCTTAATTACATAATCCAGATCGTCAGCGGGACAAATCTTATTAGCGAGGCAGGAGATCAGGCAACTTTTTTCCAAACCATTGTTAAAGATATTCAGGACTCCTCTTCCCAGGGTCAGCCGATCGGGGAGGATTTTCAGGGTACAAAGCTCGTATCTGGTATTGTAATGACTGTATTAGGCATCATTTTATATCCTATTGCCCATGCTTCTGTCGTACTTGCTGTAGGTAGAATCTTACATAAAGAAAGCTGGGCTCCAGGAGAATTGATCAAACATGCATTCTCAAGATTTTGGCCAATTTTAGGCAGCGTTCTTTTATTTGGCTTAATCAATGGTGCGATCTTTTTCGGCGGAATTGCAGCTCTTTCTTTTTCTGTGATCGCTGCAATCTCAGGAAGTGGAGGGGGGGCAGGCACCATTCTGTTTTCTCTGTTACTGTTGCTGATTGTATTTGCTGTAGTCGCCTTTCTCGCTACAAGATGGAGTATGTTCTTTGGAAACGTAATATTTAAAAAAGCAGCCCCGGGTCTGGGAGAGAGTTTTAAAATGACGAAAGGCAACTTCTGGACAACATTAGGATTCTTTCTTGTTCTATCACTGATCAATCTAGTGATCAATAGTGTAATTGGGCTAATCGTAGGAGGGATTCTTGGCGGAAGTGTCCTCTCAACACTGATTTCCAACCTTGTTACTTTGGTGACGACCGTGATTTTTTATACAGGTTACACAGTGATGTTCTTTAATTTAAGAACGCAAAGAGAATCTACTGATTTGGAAGAAATGATTTCAACTTTTAAGGGTGATGAGGAAGAACGAACCACTTATTCCTAATTTCGGGTGATGGCAATGATGAAACCAAAACAATCCAAAGAGCAGCTGAAATCAATATTAGAGAAGCATGAATACCAGGCTTATTATGATCATAGTAAAAGTCTGTTTGAGAAACTGAAGGAATGGGCGGGTCATTGGCTCAGCAAATGGTTACATCAGCTATTTCCTGATTCCAACCTTTTCAATCAAGCGGACAAGTGGGGAGCGTACGTGCTCGTTGGACTGGGGGTTGGGTTGTTTATTGTGCTTGTGTATTTCTTGCAAAGAAACTTAGCGAAAACGTCCTCCATAAGGTCTAAGAGTCCATTACAGCAGACGCGGGAGCTGGAATGGTCGTATGAACGTCATTTGGAAGAAGCAGAGGCGCTTCAGCAGGAAGAGCAGTTTGGGGAAGCGATGAGACATGTATTTCTGGCGCTCCTGTTATACTTCCATGAACAAGAGTGGGTCGAAGCTAAGCCCTGGAAAACGAATTGGGAGTATTATGAGGAATTAAAAAGAGTGAATTATCAAACAGCAGAAAAATTTTATCAGCTGGCCATGATCTTTGAGGAAGCTGCTTACGGAAACCGTGAAATTAAACAGAACGAGTATAAAAGTTATCAACAGCAGGCAGCTGCTTGGCTGATGAACAGAAACAAGCATAGAGAGAGCTGAAGGGAGAGAGGGGTATGAATGGGAAGAGAACTTGGCTTTGGATAACGGGAGGTTTACTCCTTCTCTTTATTCTTGCCGTCCTATTATCTTTGGCTCAACCTAAGACTTATTCTGATTATTTATCCACTTCTCCTTCGCCAACAGGAGTAAAAGGGCTGTATTCTTATATGAAACAAGAAGAAACAGAAGTCAGCCGATGGCAAAGTGATCCCCATGCACTGCCAAAATTGAAGGAGCAAGGGTTATTAGTCATGATCCAGCCGTATTACACCCTTACTCAAAAAGAACAGATGGAATATCAGAAATGGATGGAATCAGGAGGGATCATTTGGCTGGTAAATCAGGATCCTGCTGGCTTTTTTCAGATAAAGACAAGGCCGGCACTGCCCGGAGAAGGAAAGACCACCCTCCACAATAAGAACGAGCAAACCTTTCAGGCAGAGGTTGCCAGTAAAGTGAGGCTGAAGCCAAACAAGAAGGATGATATTCTTTATTCGGACAAACAAGGAGCAGTGGCGGTAAAGCGATCCGTGGGCAAGGGGGCGCTGATTGTATCTCTCAGCCCCAGCTGGTTTACCAATGGAGAAATCTTAAAGAATGATCATACCGATCTAATATCGAGCGTGCTGAATACAGCTGACGCAGATACGTTACTCTTTGATGAGTATGTACATGGAAACTCTCATATTCCATCGCTGTTCACTCTTTATCCTAAGTGGATGCTTGTGTTTATTTTGCAGGCGATCGTAATTACCATCTTATGGCTTTGGATGAAAGGAAAGCGGTTTGGTCCGGTCCTGACACCGCGTGAAGAGATGGTCAGGTTCGGGGATGAGCGGTTGCAAGCTCTCGCATCCTGGTATGTTAAAGGAGGCTTCTACAAAGAATCTCTCTCTATTCAGGAGGAATATGTACGTAAACTTATGCATGACCGGTGGGGGATTTCCGTAAATATGGATTGGGAAGACGTACGTTCCTACATGGAGCAGAAGTTAACTAATGAGGAATTCCAGACATGGAAACGCAGAATTGAGAAAGTGATTTCTTTAAAACAGGAAAACCACGTAACCAGGAAGGAATACTTAGATGCTTCCAGGCAATTAGACGACATTCAGAAAGAGGTGCAGATAAGTTGAAGGAACAGCTGACCGTTTTAATGGAAACCTATGAAAAGCATGTAATAGGACAGAGTCACAACCTCAAGCTGCTTTTATCTTCTATTTTAACAGGAGGTCATGTGCTGCTTGAAGGGGTACCGGGAACAGGGAAGACGAAGATGGTACGGACGCTTGCCAGACTTCTCGGGGGAGAGTTTAAAAGAATTCAGTTCACTCCAGATTTATTGCCCAGTGATATTACAGGCAGCATGATTTACAATATGAAATCCGGAAGCTTCGAAACCATTAAGGGGCCGATCTTTACAAATGTTTTATTAGCAGATGAGATTAACAGGACGCCAGCGAAGACACAAGCTGCTTTGCTTGAGGCGATGGAAGAAAAACAATCCACGATTCAAGGTGATACATACCTCTTACCCAACCCTTTCTTTGTGGTCGCAACCCAAAACCCTGTAGAGTTTGAAGGGACCTATCCGCTTCCTGAGGCCCAGCAGGACAGATTCCTATTTAAACTGCATATCGACTTTCCTGCCTTTGAGGAGGAGCTGCTAGTTTTAAAGCAAAGGGTTGATCATGACGAAAGCATGGAGGAAATAAATCCAGTGCTTACTGTAGAAGCATTCCTTGGCATCAGTAAAGAAATTCAGCAGGTGAAGATCAGCGATGCTGTCTATGAATATATGATGTCAATCGTAAGAAAAACACGGGATTCAGAAGCCATTCGATATGGAGCAAGCACTCGGGCAAGTATAGCTATGGCTCAAGCAGCGAAAGCCTGGGCCTATCTATCAGATCGTGATTATGTAACCCCTGACGATGTGAAAATAGTTGCGCGGCCAGCGCTGCGCCACCGGCTGATAGTAGCTCCTCGAATGGAACTGGAGGGAGTGACTCATGACGAAATCATTCAAGACATTGTGGGCTCGATTTCTGTTCCGCGATAACGGTATATTACCGGCACGGCGGCTGATCGGGGCTCTGATGATGGTTTCCATCTTCATCCTTCTGCTTGCTTTATTCGGAGTAGGCTGGGTCTATATTATCCTGATCGATGGGAGTTTGTTAGCGGTCAGTTTATTGGATCTGGGAGGGTCCCCGAAAAAGTCGGAACTTGAATTTAATCGAAGGGTCAAAGAGGAAGTGGAAAGAGGTTTGGAGTATGAAAGCGAAATTACGATAAAGAATCATTCGCTGAAATCAGGAGTGTTTCAACTGGTCGATGATCTTCCTCCTGTGTTTGATCGGCCTTTTCCGATCAGCGGCAAGCTTTCACCGCGTAAGGAAGCATGTCTTCGGTATACTTTTACAGCCCACGTGCGAGGAGACTATCGTTTAGAGGGAGTGTACATACGTTATCAGTCGAGGTTAGGGCTGTGGTCGAAGCAAATGAAGGTGGACCTTCCGGTAGATTTTCAAGTGATTCCTGATTTGACAAGCAGCCGTCATTATTTAGAAGATGCTCAAAAGTTTCTACTGTACGAAGGAGATCAGCGTAAAAAGCAAAAAATAGGTTCGGGAGAGTTTGCGAAAATACGTTCCTACGTAGTCGGGGATGACCTTCGTAAGATTAACTGGCGGCAATCGGCGAAGCTTCAAGAGCTGATGACTAATGAATACGAGCCCGAACACGGGAAATACGTAACCATACTGCTGGATTGCGGCCGGATGATGGGAGTAGAGCTACAAGAAGGAAACCGGCTGGAGCGGACACTGGAAGCGGCCATAACTGTAGCTACGGCTGCTTTAAAAAGAGGAGACTATGTATCCTTACTGGCTTTCTCAAAAGAAATAATGGGATATGTGCCTCCTGCAAAAGGAATGGCTCATCTGCAGACGATCCTGAAGGAGGTCTATTCCCTTCAAGTGGATTCCTATGAATCCAACTATTCTGAAGTGTTTCATTATTTGCAGACCATCCAAAAAAAGAGGACTCTGATCTTGTTGTTCAGTGACGTGAGCACGTTTCTGTATGAAGAAGCTCCCCTTTACTATTTACAAAGACTCAGACGCAGGCACGTGTTTCTATTGGCTGGGATGCAGGATAAGATGATAGAAGAACGAACGGCCCTAGAACCTGAGAATATAAAGACGGCCATGCTTAAGAGTATGGCGGAGCGGCATATTCTTGTGAAGAATAGAGAAATACAGAAATGGGAAAGGCAGGGACTCCAAATGCTTGAAGTCCCTGAAGAAGAGCTGGCAGGTTCAGTAGTAAGTTCCTATATCTCAATGATGAACCGAGGAATGGTTTAACGATCTTTTTCGTATCATCATTGTTCCTACACTGATATAAAGGATAAGTCCAAAAAGCGTTAGAAAAGCAAAGGCGTATTTCGTTTCCAAAGACAGAGAAGAAGGGGTAATGAATCCTTCAATGAGGCCGGCGATCACAAACAGCGGGAGCGTTCCAAGTAACACCTGGACAGAGCGGTAGGCTTGAATTTTCAGCTGGTATCCCCTTGAAAACGGGCCTGGTACAAATAATCTATACCCCATCATGAGACCTGCTCCTCCTGCTATAAATATAGCAGTCAGTTCAATAATGCCGTGGGGGACAATGTATGCACAGAATTCATAAAACTTCCCGTAATGAAAGAAAAATGCGGCAACCGCTCCGATAATTACTCCATTGTAGAGTAGTAAATAAATACTCACGAACCCAAAGGTGACCCCGCCCGCGAAAGCAAGTAATGCGACCTGAATGTTGTTTGTCATAATTGAAGCGGACATCATAGGAGAATCGACTTGTTTCCCGCCTTCCCCAAGATTGGCTGGATCAATAGCTTTCGCCATAGAATCAGGAAGGACAGAATAAAAGTGCATCGGGTCCTGATAGACTGATAGAAAGGCTCCGACAGCTCCTAAGAGAAATAACAAGACAGCAGACAGTACGAATTTCCACTGCTCAGTAAGCAGCTGAATAAACTTCGTGCCAAAAAAAGCTTTCAGCTGCTGCCAGCTTGAGACCTGATCCTGATAAAGTGTGTTATGCGCTTTGGCAACAAGATCATTTAGATACCGGGTCACTTCCTGACCGCTTAAATAGGTCTGAGCATAGGCTAAATGCTGCGCAGCTTTTTGGTAAAGTCTCTGGAATTCTTCTACTTGGCCCGGCGATAGCTGCTGTATATTTTTATTTAAGAGATAAATGGATTCCTCCAGTTGCTTCCATTCCTCGCGATGCTGCTTAATAAATAGTTGATATTTCATAAGCTCCCCCTATCCCGGATTCTAGTATTTTACATTTATCTATATTATAAAAGATTTATAGTGCAGAAAGGAATACTTACGATGCTGATTTTATTTAAGCAGAAAGGAGGCAGTGATGAATCAGGAACAGTGGAACGTCAAAACACCGGAACATGTGTCTCTCCAATTTAAATTAGCTGGCTTAGGCAGCAGAGGGGCAGCACAATTGATAGATATGGTCTTGCTGTTCATCATGTATGCTGGGATCGCCATTGCCGGGGTATTTCTTGGCAGCTTAGATGTTCCGTGGCTCATATCTAAGGTCCAGTCTTTTGTGCTGGCGATCATCATTATAGTGATCTTTTTAATATTTTGGGGATACTTCTTTTTATTTGAAGTGATAACAGGCGGGCGGACTCCTGGGAAGATGCTGCTCGGCGTCAGAGTCATTCAGGAAGATGGCAGCAGTGCTACATCCCTCTCGCTATTAGTGAGAAACCTGCTGCGAATTATAGACATGCTTCCTGCTTATTATCTTTTAGGTTTAATGATGATTTTTCTTCATCCCGGGCACAAACGAATAGGTGATTTAGTAGCTGGAACGATCGTGGTTCATGAAAGAAAAAAGAAAAAGCCAATGAAGAAAAGGAAGCCTACTAAAATAGAAAAGGAAATCAACAACCGCGGCGTTTCAGCAGAGGATATTAAACTGGATGACTCTCTATGGAGAAATTTCACTCAAAAGGAATGGACATTATTAAAAGCCTATATCACCCGTTATCCTCAATTAACAGCGGCTGAAAGGTCGGACTATTCTCGTGAGGTAGCTGGTCTTTTATTCCCAAAGGCAGGATTAGAAATAAACGGTAAAACAGCGTCTGAGCTCCAGGATATGCTGCTTGCGTTTTATCTACAGGCACGTCAAGAATGGGAATTCGAACTTTAGATACTGCCGTATTTTTGTGGAAATAGCTTCTTGAAGCTTATAATACAGATACCACTCATTTAGGAGGTCGAAAGTAATGAAGGATTTAATTGAGGTACATAAAGATCAATTTGTGGAGGAACTTCAGGAATTTTTGCGGATTCAAAGTATTTCAGCTCTTTCTGAACATAAAGAAGATGTGAAGACGGCAGCTCGCTTTCTTGCTGATGCTTTTGAAAGAATTGGCATGGAGCACATTGAGCTGGTGGAAACCGAGGGGCATCCGATCGTTTATGCGGATTGGCTGCATGCGGAAGGGAAGCCGACTGTACTCATTTACGGCCATTATGATGTGCAGCCGGCAGATCCTCTTAATCTCTGGGAAACCCCGCCATTCGATCCGGTCGTCCGAGACGGGAAGATTTATGCGAGAGGTGCCACAGATGATAAAGGACAATTGTTTATGTACGTGAAAGCCTTGCAGCTGCTGAAGGAAAAGAATGGAGAGCTTCCTGTTAATATTAAATTTTGTATTGAAGGAGAAGAAGAACTCGCAAGCCCTCATCTTCCCCCGTTTATTGAGGAGAATCAGGAGAAGCTGGCCGCGGATGCTGTGCTTATTTCAGACACGTCCTTCATAGATGTAAATCAGCCAGCGATTTGTACTTCCTTACGAGGAGCGCTCGCTCTTGAACTTAAGGTGAAAACCGCTAACACCGACCTCCATTCAGGAAGCTATGGAGGAGGGGTGCCGAATGCGATCCATTCTCTAACGAAGATCGTCGATTCTTTTCATGATCGAAACGGAAGAATTGCTGTGGAGAACTTTTATGAAGGGGTACCTGAGCCTACGAACGAGCTGAAACGGGAAGTAGCCGCCATTCCATTTAATGAAGCTCAAACTAAGGATCAGTTTGGCATCCAAGCTCTATTTGGAGAAGAGGGCTTTACGTTTCAAGAACAAACGGGTATCCGCCCAACCCTGGAGATCAACGGGATCACTGGCGGGTTTCAAGGAGAGGGGATCAAGACGATTATCCCTAGTGAAGCCAGCGCTAAAATTAGCTGCCGACTGGTGGGAGACCAGAACCCTCAGGAGGTTTACGAACGGATTGAAGAGCATATCCAATCTCATAAACCCTCGGGAGCCACGGTGGAGCTCCACCAATTTATTAAAGCAAAGCCGGTCTCACTTGATTCACAAACTATGATGATTCAAAAGGCAGCAGACGCTTATGAAGCAGTGTATGGGGTGCGTCCGTTGTTCCCGAAAGAAGGCGGGTCCATCCCTATTGTGGAAGTCTTCTCCAGGGTATTGAACGTTCCTGTAGTGTTAATGGGCTTTGGTCTTCCATCGGAAAATTTACATGCCCCTAATGAACATTTTCATTTAAATAACTTTACTAGAGGAATGGAAACCATTGGCCATTATCTCGAATCTCTGTAAAAAAAA